>NZ_JRFE01000025.1 GCF_000756305.1 Myxosarcina sp. GI1 | reverse complement strand
CCAGATTTTATTCAATTCATAGCAAGGAAAAAAAAGGAAAAAAGCCGATCGCGTCAGTAAAAGCAGTAATTGATGGTAAGCTATCGGCTATTAGCATTTCTAGTTTATTATTTTGTTTATCGTTGCTTTTATTTTTAAACCGCTATTATTTAGCAACTACAAAATTCACGAGTTTGTTAGGTACGACAATTACTTTTTTAATCTCTTTTCCTGCTATATAACGCTGGGCTATTTCGGAATCTTTAGCGTAATTTTCCAAACTAGCTTTATCAGAATTAGCGGGAACGGTAATCGTGCCGCGAGTTTTACCCATAATCTGAATCACTAAAGTAATTTCATCTATGGCTAATGCCGCTTTGTCTACTTGAGGCCATTGTTGCCGATGAATGGATTCACTATTTCCCAACTGATGCCACAATTCTTCAGCAATATGAGGAGCAAATGGTGCCAAGAGCAAAATTAAAGTTTCGATCGCCTCTCGATATACGGGAGAATCAACACATTTAATATCTTTAATAGCGTTGCTTAACTTCATTAGTTCGGAAACCGCAGTATTAAACTGATAGTCTCCCGATAAATCTTCCGAAATCTCTTTAATTGCAGTATGAATTGCCCTTCTGAGGTCTTTTTCAGGTTTAGATAATTTATCTTGGGCTATCTCACCAGCCTGTGTAGGCTTAAATTCTCCTACCAAATTCCAAACGCGATTGAGAAAGCGAAACTGTCCTTCTACATCGGCATCATCCCATTCTAAATCCTTTTCAGGGGGAGCTTTAAACAGAATAAACATCCTGGCGGTATCCGTACCATATTTACCCAAACCTTGTTCTAAATTAAGCCCGTTGTATTTTGATTTGGACATTTTTTCGTAGGAGACTTCTAACTTATCTCCCGTAACTGGATCTAAATACTCGCCTTCTCCTGCGCCAGCTTTGGCTTCATCTATCGGTATGTACTTTCCAGTTTGAGGATTTTTATAGGTTACGTTTTGCACCATTCCCTGAGTTAGCAAACGCTGAAACGGTTCGTCAAAATCAAGTAAACCGCGATCGCGCAACACTTTAGTAAAGAAGCGAGAATAGAGTAAGTGTAAAATTGCGTGTTCGATACCGCCGACATACTGGTCTACTGGCATCCAGTCATTTGCCTTATTTGAATCGAATACCGCTTCGGAGTTATTAGCATCGGTGTAACGCAAGAAATACCAGGAAGAATCAATAAAGGTGTCCATTGTATCGGTTTCGCGCTTGGCAGCTTCACCACAGCTAGGACAGGGTACATTTACCCAGTCATCTAGTTTTGCTAATGGAGAGGCACCTTTACCTGAAAACTCTACTTTTTCTGGCAAACAGACGGGTAAATCTGCTTCGGGAACGGGAACGATACCGCAGCTAGAACAGTGAATTACGGGAATTGGGCAGCCCCAATATCTCTGACGAGAAATCAGCCAATCTCTGAGGCGATATTGAATTCTCGCTTTACCATAACCCTGTTGTTCGGCATATTCAATAATTTTAGTTTTGCCTTCAGTTGAGGGCGTACCGTCAAACTGTCCCGAATTAACCATAATTCCAGGTTCGGTATATGCTTCTGTTAATGGCTCTTCGCCCTCGTCATTTTCGGGGACGATAACGGTTTTTATCGGCAGATTTTTTTCGCTAGCAAATTTAAAATCTCTAGTATCATGAGCAGGAACTCCCATTACTGCCCCCGTACCATATTCATAAAGCACATAGTCGGCAACTAAAATTGGTATTTCTTCACCGTTAAACGGATTAATAGCTTTACCGCCTGTAAGCAAACCGCGTTTGGGTTTATCTTCAGCAGTGCGATCGATTTCGCTAGTATTTTTAACTTCGGTAATAAATTTTTCTACTGGTTCACGATTTTCTGGAGTAGTAACCTGCAAAGTTAAAGGATGTTCGGGGGCGAGAACTACATAAGTTACCCCATATATCGTGTCGGGACGAGTGGTAAACACGCCTATCTTTTCATCTTTGTCTTTAATAGGAAATTCTAAATACGCGCCAATAGACTTACCAATCCAGTTAGCCTGCATCGATTTTACGCGATCGGGCCATCCCGAAAGCTTATCTAAATCTTGTAATAATTGTTCGGCATAGTCAGTAATTTTGAAAAACCACTGTTTGAGTAGCTTGCGTTCGACCATCGCCCCAGAACGCCAGGAACGTCCCTCATTATCTACCTGTTCGTTAGCTAAAACAGTTTGGTCAATAGGATCCCAATTAACCGCCGCTTCCTTCTGGTAGGCTAAACCCGCATCTAAAAATTGCAAAAATAAATATTGCGTCCATTTATAATAGTCTGGCGAACAGGTAGCAACTTCTCTTTCCCAGTCGATAGAAAGCCCTAGCTGTTGAAGCTGCTGCTGCATTTGAGCTATATTTTGGTAAGTCCACTCTGCTGGCGGTATACCGCGCTCGATCGCTGCGTTCTCTGCGGGTAACCCAAAAGCATCCCAACCCATCGGATGCAGCACGCGATATCCCTGCATTCTGTGGTAGCGAGCAATAACATCGGTAATTACATAATTGCGGACATGACCCATGTGTAGTTTGCCCGATGGATAGGGAAACATCGACAGGGCATAGTATTTGGGTAAGTCTTTTTCTTCAGGGGTGCGATCGAGATGGGATTCTGCCCATGTTTGCCGCCACTTTGGTTCTATTTCTGCTGCGTTGTATCGCGACTCCACAATTAATCTAGCTCCGTTGGGACTGTTTAGTATTGTATTGTATCAATTCTGTTTAGCAACCTATACAACAGCAGTTATAAAGCACTAATTAATTTTTCCAGGGGGGATAAAGCGGATTTCGATTCTACGCCTAGTTTCGTCTGGTTGGCGATCGCCTGATGCCAAATTACCTTAGCCAACAAGATCGAAACACTACAAATTTAATAATGAGGTCTGTATGCTGTCAATCTATGCTGTATTTACACACTATATTATTATTTTGGTTGCTATTGTTGAGGAATAACTTCACCGTATTTTTCGGGTAAAGTTACTAAATGATAGGAATACAGACTAGCTCTATCTGCAAATTCAATTGCTGGTTGACCTTCAGTGTGCAGAAAATTTCTAGAATCGAAAGACATTTTTACAGGGCGATCGCAAATGAGACAAGCCTTTTTTTGAAGAAAAATATAATTACTTAGTGGCAGCTTGAATACGATCTCGCCTTACTACCCAACCCCGATCGACGACTAACCACTAACCAAAAACTCCTCAGTAGTTATATTTAGCTTTAAAATGGCTTTAATCGGCTTTGTCTCAGTAGGAATTTTAAAATGCTCGATTTAGCCAAACTAGCAGGACAACTTCCAGGTATTAGCCAACATCTGCGCCAAGAAACTATTATCTCGCGTCAGAGACTAGAATTGGCTCAAACATTACAGCAGCAGGCAAACGCCAAACAAACAGAGTTAGTGGCAATTTTAGAACAGTGGCGCGATCGCCTGTTGTTTGCTGCCGCAACTCCTGTAGAATCTTTAGATAGCAGTATCGCGATAGAACCCGCACCATACAGTCATAGCGTTTTTGCTACTGACGGTTCGCAAATTTCTCCTTCCCATCATGAAATTGCTTATTGCTATTTAATTAATGTCGGTCAAATCGCGCTGCACTACGGACAGAGTTTGCATCCTTTATTAGATAGTTTGCCAGAGGTATTTTACAAAACTGAAGACTTATACATTGCCAAACAATGGGGAATTCGCTTGGAAGAATGGATGAGCTACCGCAGAACTGTTTCTGAAGCCGAACTGCTGGCAGAAATGGCTTGTAACTGGGTGTTGCCTCCAGGTTGTCATCAACATATACCCAACTTGGCTATGTTAGATGGCTCTTTGATTTACTGGTTCTTAGACGGTTTGCCTGGAGAAGCTAAAGATAAAATCTTATCGCCAATCTTAGCTGCCTGGGAACGATTGAGGGCTACTAAAATTCCTTTAATTGGTTACATTAGTGCCTCTCGTAGTTTGGAAGGGCTGAATTTTCTACGGATCGATAGCTGCGCCCATAAACATCCCGACTGTATTACTTACTGCGGCGATGTTGAGGATAAATATCCCTGCCAAAAAGTTGACTCGTTGCGTGATGCTACCTTTTGGGCGACTAGATTACAGCCTGGGGAAAGAAGTCCACTATACCGCAGTAGTTTGAGAATTTTAGATCTTTACGATGAGGCTCAAAGAGTTTATTTTTGTTATGTCAATGTCGGTACTGAAGTTGCCCGTATCGAAATACCAGCGTGGGTAGCAGAAGATTCGGAGTTACTCGATCGCTCTTTGAGTATTATGCTGGCACAGGTGCAAAAAGGTTATGGCTATCCTGTGGCTTTAGCCGAGGCGCACAATCAGGCGGTAGTTAGAGGCAGCGATCGCGCTCGTTTTTTTGCCCTGCTCGAACATCAGCTAATTCGTTCGGGTTTGCGAAACATCGGTACTTCTTACAAAGAAGCGCGTAAAAGAGGCAGTATTGCTTAATGAATCTCAAATAATAGTTTATTGTTTTTTATTTCTAATGTTACAATTACTGCGATCGATATAGATAAACAGGGATTCTTTGAGCCAACAATCTTTAGATACTGCAACAACTACTACCCCCGATACATTAACTCAAGAACTATCGGCAATTCAACAAACAAGTTCCAAACGCATTGCTTTATTGGGTTCTCGCCATGTTCCCATCATGCACCAGCAGCTAATTGAAATGATGAGCTATGCCCTAGTTCTGCAGGGCAATCGTCTGGTTACTTCTGGAGCTACTGGCACTAATTCTGCTGCTATTAAAGGGGCAATGCGTGCCGAGTCCGATCTGCTAACGGTAATTTTACCTCAGAGTTTGTCTCGCCAACCTAGAGAGTCGCGCAAACAGTTGGAAAAAGTGATTCATCTGGTAGAAAACCCAGAAAATGACAATCTATCTCTAGCTGAAGCCAGTGCTATGTGCAACCGCGAAATTGTTACTCGTTGTCAGCAGTTGGTTTGTTTTGCTTTTCACGATAGTCATACTCTGCTGCAAACCTGTAAGGAAGCAGAGGAACTACATAAAATAGTTACTTTATTCTATTTTGATTAGATGCTCGATCTATCTGTCAGTGCAACCTTACTATATTCGATCGCTGGAGCGGTAATCTTGGCATACGCGCCGTTTTTGGTAGTTGGTTTTGCTCGCGCTAAAACTGGATACGATATGTCTGCGCCACGCACGATGCTGGATAAATTGCCGCCTTATGCTCAAAGAGCGACGTGGGCGCATCAAAACTCGTTTGAGGCTCTAACGATTTATGGTTTGGCGGCATTAATAGCTTATGCTACAGGAGTAACTTCCAGTTGGGCGCAGGTTGCTGCGATCGCTTTTCTTGTTGTTCGTTCTTTTTATTCTGTTTTCTATATCTTGGATATTCCCCTGTTGCGCTCTTTGATGTTTGGAATCGGTTCTATTTGCGCTTGGACTTTATTTATTTTAAGTTTGCTCAAGGTAACTTAGGTTTTTGCCAGCTAGTTTTAAACTAATTTTTTCCTATAAAGATGGATTTGTAATGTCTTTTCCGTATGTTGCTTATATGATAGCCAGATACGACAGTGTTTTAGAAACTTGGGATGTCGATGACTGAAAAAGAAGAAGCCAACAAATCGTAATAGCTAACGCTAACTGCTAATGGCAATCGCTTTACCCTCCTTACTCTTCATCATTCATAGCCATAGCGCGAGGATAGGCGAAATTATACTTAGAAAAGGCTTGTTTGGCTCGAAGGGTTAAGTCAGTCTTATAAATAAACTCATCCCGCGCATCGAGAGGATAGCATTTGAGCTTAAATTGTGTTCCCCAAGGTTTGGCTTCCATAACTACCAAAATTGGTAGCTTGAGAGCGGTGTATTTGCTGGTGTGAGCCACTCGATATAAAATCTTTTTAACCAGTGTGGCATCAACTTCATGGGCAAAGAAAAACTCGGTAACGACTTGTGCTTCTAAGTCTCCAGTATTGGCATTAGAAATAGCTTCAGTCCAAATTTTGTTATGAGGAATAGTAATTAAATTATCGTCGGGTGTTTGTAACTTGATACCTCGCAAACCATAGTTAACTACTTCGCCGTAATGCTCGCCAATCTTGACGCGATCGCCCACGCGATAAGAAGCTTCAAACAAACCGACAATACCAGCAATTATCGAACTGGCATAATCTTTAAAAGCAAAACCCAAAGCTACTGCTACCGTTCCTGTAATTGCCAAAATGTTTTCTTTGGACAAATTGAGAAACAAGTTCATCAAAGTAATGATGGTGAAAGTCAACACAATCGTTCTCAAAAGAGGTAAAGATTGTTTGATTCGCAATCGCCATTCTTTTGCCGTTCTTTCCGATATCCAAATAATTGTCTTGTCGATTACTCTAAGAATCACAAAAGCTAGCAAAATAATAATTAAAGCTTGAGTAATTTTCCAAGTTGTAATTTTGCTGACAATTTCTTTAGTATCGTTGGCTGTTTCTTTTACGGCATCTCCAGCAGACTGAGCTAGTATTACCAAGCCTGAGTAATTTAACATTAGTCTATTTCATCTATTACAAAATTATTGTTGGCTAACTCTCGTTTGAGTTTGGGATAGTGAATGGGGTTAACTTGTAAAATACAATTTTTTTCTTCCACTATTCCCGCTCGGCGTAAAGTCTGTACCTGAGCTTGCACTTTAGACTCTTCATCTCCCAAGCTTGCAGACAAAGCCGATAGGGTCATGTCTCCATGTATTAATAGAGAGTATAAAAGATAGTAATCTTCAGAATTTAAGCTTGGTAAATCTGGTAGCTCGGGTTTTTCTACTAAAAGAATTTTTTTGTCTTCGTTAGGTTTGTTTTCTGACGAAAATTTTTCTTTCTCGACAGCATTTCGCTCTGCATTCTCTGACGATGAAGACTTATCATCTTCTATAAAAGCTTCAGCTCTCTTTTTGAGATTGCGAGCTTCTTTTTTCAATCTGTCAGGAATTACTTCATATAGCTTATTTTCTTTAACGACATTTTTTATATCGTTATCGTTGTTATTTTCTTCTGGTTCTTCTGCCGATTTATAGCCAATAGAGCGTAAGAATACCTGTGCGGCTATCATACTGGCTCCTTCAGCAACAGAAGCTAGCTTTTCAAAATATCTATCTTCTGGACTTTTATCTTTATCGAGTAACTTAGGATCTAAATTAGACTCAACAAAAGAAATATCAAATTCAGTAAAAATAGGATCTAGCCATGCTTTTAATGACTCTTTTTTTAGTTCTGGTAATGAAACAACTTTGCCACAGTAAGCCCCAAAATTAGTTACCGAATTAAGATAATCCCAAGCGACCAAACCCACACCTATTATCCAAAAGCGAAAGCGGTCTTGCAAAAGCAAAGATTGTAGATAATCTATTGCATCCAAACCTTCAAGATTACGTAAGAAACACCAGCTAAGATTGGGTATAACTACAATTTCCAAAGACTCTGGCTCGGTTTTGGTAATTCCCAATTTTAGCTCTCGCTGTAGTTCTGAAGCAATTTCTGTAACGTTTTGAGGACGAGCCGTCCAAGATAAAATATTGACCGATATTTGTTTTTCATTTATCCAATCAGCCAAATTATTAGTTAAAATTCGCGATACTGCCGTTACGGGACTGCTGACGATAACAACTGAGTTATCAGAATTTTGTGGTCGATCGCGCCATTTGTCAAAAGCTTCATTTAAAGCCGAAGTTATTGCTTCTACGTCAGCAGGATTGTTTGGTAAATCTTGGGCGGCAGCAATTAACTTTTCTCTCAGTACAGGCGGTAGTTCTTCTAGTGATTCTTCTGGCTCTTGAGTTTCTTTACTATCTCGGGTAATCCAGGAAAACAAAAAATCGCGCCCTTCTAAAAGCCAGTTTTTAAAGTCGTCGAATACTTCAGCCATTACGGTTGTCTTTGTTAAATCGCGATTGTCTCGATACCAAACGGCAATTTGCCGTACCAAGATTGAAAACAATAAAAAAAAACAATAACAATAATTAGAGCAATTATGTCTAATAAAAAACTTGGTAATGATTCAATTTTATACTCAATTAACGATTGAAGCTGTTGAAAAACAGCCAGTAAATTTATATTCATTACGCTCTGCCAAAATCAAAACAACTTTTATCAAAAGTTATTATTTATTTGCTAACTAAATAAATATCAACTATTATTATAACTTCGGCAGTATAGTTTTATTTTTTGCGAGAAACAGTTTTTTTATGCTTCTGTCTTTTCTGACGTTGTTTTTTGTAGTAAGAACCAAGCCAGTCGCTGAGAGAGTGACTTAGCGAACCTAACTCCAATCCTGCAAACAGCGCAACTGTTTCTTTAAAATATTTTGTTTTTAAAACTGCCAATGTTTCTAAAACAAACTGCTGCCAATTCCAATTAAATCCCCAAACTAATTGAGCGATCGCAATAATAAAAATTGCTAATAAACTTACTACTAGTAACAAATAAACTATTCTAATTATCGTGCCAACAATCAAGCCGTGAGAAAAAAAAGAACGGTGACGTAATAGCCGACGATAGGGCAACCAAATATAGCGCAAAACACCCCAGCGTTTGTACTGTATAGAATAGATATCGAGATCGGGTCCAAACATCAAGCCGCCAAACAAAAAGCCACCAGCTACGATTAGGGTTAATTCACCATCTTTGGCAAGTAAATAAGTTCCTCCCACAATCCAGGGAAGCAGCCAAAGAGTAATGCGATCGTGGGTATTACCTGAAGGCATGATCGAAAAAGTAGCAAGTAGCAAGCAGCAAGTTAGACTCTAGCCTTTAAAAAATGGGAAAATAAGAAAATAAATAGTTTCCCCAGATTCTTATTTCCCCAAATCTTCTTCTGTCTCCCCTGCACCCTGCTCCCTAACGCAGCGATGCTCCCCCGCTTTCTGTTTAAGGTCGATACAGCCATAATGGTAAGCCATTGGTTTTCAGGTCGAACTCCAGCCAGTCGATAGCAGTGTCTATGGCAGTTCTAGTCTGTCCTCTACTAGGTATTAGACGTTTGATTAGGGGTTTGGGTTCTTCAATGTGATAGCATTCTGTTTTATCGGGGTCGAGTCCTACCAGTTCTGCTGCCCAACGTCTAGCATCTTCCTCGGTTCCCAAGCGATCGACTATACCCAATTCTAGAGCTTGTTGTCCTGTAAAAATACGTCCGTCGGCAAAGCTTCTAACGGTTTCTTCTTCCAGGTTACGTCCTTGAGCTACAGTTGCTACAAACTGTTGATAGCTGGTGTCGATCAGTTCTTGCAAAATGCGTTCTTCTTCAGCGGTTAACTGGCGATCGAAGGATAAAATATCTTTATAGGGACCAGACTTAACTACTTGAAAAGAAACGCCGATTTTATCGAGCAAACGTTCGAGATTATTACCGCGTAGAATAACGCCAATACTACCCGTAATCGTGCCTGGGTTAGCCACAATATGTTTGGCTCCCACACCGACATAAACGCCGCCAGAAGCAGAAATATTACCAAAGCTAGCAACTACCTTGACATCTTTTTCTGCTTGTAAACGCTGAAGAGCGGCAAAAATTTCTTGAGAATCTCCTACCGTTCCTCCTGGAGAATCAATTCTCAACAGCAGTGCGGGAAATTGTTTTTCTACGACAGTTTTGAAAGCTTTGAGAACTTTTTCGCGAGTCTCAGAAGCGATCGCGCCAGTGATTTCGATTCGCGCTATTTGTTTTTTAGTTCTTTTTTTAAAAGGCCAGATCATTAAAAACTTATCAACATAAAATTATTAGAGCGAGCAAAAACTGGCAGATTGTTGAGATCTACCTATTATACTCCTCGTTGTGAATTATAAGCGATCGCACTCAAACAGTGAGTAGTTAGCAAATTAAATTGAATTACTTATGTTTCATCTCGGCTCAATCGATAATTTGTAACTTCAGTTTGGCTGGGGCGATCGCGTTTTTCGTTACTACCGTATCCGTCACCGTCGGTAAAATCAGAATCATCATCGTTCTTTTTATTATTGCGGAATCTAGATTCTAAGCTCTTAATAATAATGTACAAAGAAGGTACTAAAAACAGGCTGAGGACGGTAGCAAAAAGTAAGCCACTAAAAACTGCCGTTCCTAAAGACCAACGGCTGGATGCACCCGCTCCACTAGCAACAACCAAAGGCCAAAAGCCGCACAAGCTAGAAATTGCCGTCATCAAGATTGGGCGAAAGCGAGTTTGCCCCGCTCTAATGGCAGCGCGAGCGATTTTTAAACCCTGCTCTTGGAGTTGGTTGGCATATTCGACGATTAGAATCGCGTTTTTGCTTGCCAAACCAATTAACATTACTAAGGCGACCTGACAATAAACATCATTATTGATGATCGGCCAAATACTACCCGCTTGGAGCAAGTTGGCACGCAGCCAAATGCCTAAGAGTGCGCCAAACAAAGCTAGAGGAACGCTAAGGATAATAATTAAAGGATCGATAAAGCTTTCATACTGTGCTGCCAGTACCAGAAATGCCATAACCAGACCCAAGCCAAAGATATATATGGATTGACCGCTAGAACTGATTTCTTCTAGTGCCGTTCCCGTCCACTCATAGCCAAAACCAGAAGATAGGGTTTGAGCGGCAACCTCTTCCATAGCGGTAATTGCCTGTCCCGTGCTGTAACCAGCGGCAGGTGTGCCTTGGATCAGAATCGAACGAAACAGATTGTAGTGAGTAATAGTTTGCGGACCGACAAATTCGGTTAGGGTAATCAAATTACTTAAAGGTACCAGTCGGTCGTTTTGCGATCGCACATATAAACTGTCGATATCGCTAGGATTAGAGCGATAGTTGCTATCTGCCTGAACGTAGACACGATACTGTCTCTGACCGAGAATAAAGTCATTGACGTAGGTAGAACCTAAATAAGTTTGTAAAGTATTAAAAATATCGTCGATATTAATATTCAGAGATTTAGCACGTTCCCGATTGACTTCAACTTCAATTTGTGGGGTATTGGCGGTAAATTGAGTAAAAGCCCGTTCGATTTCTGGTCTTTGGTTGGCAGCTGCAATAAGTTTATTCGAGTTTTCTACCAAAGCCGAAATGGGCAAGCCGCGACGGTCTTGAAGCTGAAATTCAAAACCACCAATGGAACTCAAGCCCCTTACTGGTGGGGCATTGACCGACAAAACCAGACCGTCGGTGATGTTTTGGGCAAATGCAGCATTAAGGCGACCCAAAATAGAATAAATTGAATGGTCTACTCCTTTTCTTTCCGACCAGGGTTTGAGCTTGGAAAAGCCAAAACCTCGATTGCTACCGTTCCCTTCAAAACTAAAACCGCTTATAGTCACATAACTATCAATTTCTGGTATCTGGCTCATCTGTTCTCCCACCGCATCCATAATCTCGTTGGTATAGCCTAGAGAAACGCCATCGGGGGCCTGCACGATGGTATAAAAGTAACCTTGGTCTTCTTCGGGGATAAAGCCTGAAGGAATGATGCTAAAAAGAAGATAGGTTAAACACAATAGGACTACAAAACCCGCCAAGACAAAAGGTCTGACAAATTTTCTGGCAAGAAAACTAATTATTTTGGTGTATTGCGCGGTAATCCAGTTAAAAGCGCGGTTAAATTTCTCAAAAAACCAACCTAAAGGTCCGCCTCTTTCATTTTCCCGACGCTGACGCAATAACAATCCTGCCATTGCTGGAGAGAAGGTCAGAGCGTTAAAAGTCGAAAGAGCGATCGCAAAAACAATAGTTAGGGCAAACTGCTTAAAAATTACCCCCGTGCTTCCAGGAAAGAAAGAGACTGGAACAAATACCGCCGCCAAGACCAGAGAAGTAGCAATGACCGCTCCTGCCAATTCGTTCATCGTGTCCCTGGCAGCAAGAGCGGGCTTCATACCCTGCTCTACTTTCGCAGCGATCGCTTCGGTAACAACGATGCCGTCATCTACCACTACCCCAGTAGATAAGACCATCGCAAACAGGGTTAGGGTATTAATCTCAAACCCGAATACTAAAATAAACGCAAATGCCCCAATTAAAGATACGGGAATGGCAATAGCAGGAATTAGAGTGGTACGCCAGTCCTGTAAAAAGATAAAGATAATTAGAACTACCAAGCTAATTGCCTGTATTAAAGTCCAAATTACTTCTTTTAAGGAAATCTCGACAAACTCCGTTGTATCGAGGGCAATATCGTAGGTCATGCCTGGAGGAAATTCTTCAGCTAATTGTGCCACTTCTCGCTTGACAGCATTGGCTACTTCAAGAGCATTACTGCCAGGAAGCTGAAAAATCCCCATTCCAATTCCAGGAAGACCTTTGTATTCAAACGAAGAATTGTAATTTTCTGCTCCTAATTCTACTCTGCCAACATCTCTAAGTTTAATAGGGTTGCCGTTTTCGCCTACTGTAATTACCAGTTCGGCAAATTCGCGTTCGTTTTCAAATCTACTGCGAGCGCGGAGGGTAAATTGATATTGCTGATTTTCAGGTGCTGGCTGTTGACCGATAGCTCCAGCACCGACCTGAATATTTTGTTCTTCCAGGGCATCGACAACATCTTGAGCGACGAGATTTCTGGCAGCCAGAGCGTCGGGATCGAGCCAGAGACGCATAGCGTATCTTCTTTCGCCGAAGATTTGCGCTCTACCTACACCTTCAATTCTCTGCATGCGATCGATTACATAGAGATCGAGATAGTTACTCAAAAATAAGTCGTCATATTCCCCATTTTTAGCAAAAAAGGCAATTCCTAATAGTAAATCGGGAGATGATTTTCTAACCTCCACCCCTGTTTGCTGTACCGAACTCGGTAACTGTGGCTCCGACTGAGCGACGCGGTTTTGCACGTTAACCTGAGCGATATTGCGGTCTGCGTCTACAGGAAAAGAAACGGTAATGTTGCTAATTCCATCATTGCTCGTGTTAGAGGACATATAGCGGATATCTTCTGCCCCATTAATATCTCGCTCGATAATAGTCGTAACGTTATTTTCAGTGGTTTGAGCATCGGCACCGATGTAGGTGGATTCGACTTCAACTTGAATCGGTGCCAGTTGTGGCAATTGAGCAATTGGTAATTGGGGAATGGCAATCCCGCCTACTAAGATAACAATTAGAGCGCATACTATAGTTAAAACGGGTCGCTTAATAAAGATGTCGGAAATGCTTAAGATCATAATCAAAATTAATCTTGAGAGATATTACCAGGCAGAATTGACAATAACCTACCTCTTAAATCCGCCGCTAAACTATTAAAACCCCAATAATTATCGAGTTTTAATTGTTTAATTGTTACTGGTTCTGACCTCGCTAACGGCTTCTTTTGCTTCCTCGCTTTCTTTAGCTGCCGTTGCGGTCTGAATTGGGGTGCCATCAGAAAGATTGAGAATTCCAGACACTACCAATTTATCTCCCGATTCTACTCCTGAAATAACTTGGTAAGACTGATTTTGCACGTCTCCTAACTTAACGGGTCTTTGTTTGGCTATTAACATAGTTTCTCCGTTTTTCTTTGTTGCTTCTGTTGCCACAAAAACAAAGCTCTGTCCGCCAATACGCGATACGGCCTCTGTAGGAACTAAGATTCCAGACTGCTCCGACCAGATAACTCTCGCTCTGACAAACTGTTCGTCTCTTAAGCTACCGTTATTGGGAAAAGTTGCTTTAGCTAACACGCTTTGCTCGGTGCGATTGACGCTAGGAGAAACAAAACTAATTCTGCCACTAACTCTGGCTTCTCCATTATCATCGACAATTTCTACTGGTAGTCCGACTTCCAAATCTGGGGCGCGTTCTACGGGTACACTAATATTTAAATCTAGAATTTCGTTTTGAGCGATTGTAGTTAACCGCTCTCCTGCTTCTACATAATCACCTTCTTTGGGCAAAATATCGCCTACCGTACCCGTAATTGGGGCAACGACACGGTTGTAATCTAAATTTTGACTGGCAACGTTGACTTGTGCCTTTGCCTGTGCCAGAGAGGCTTTTTGGCTGTCAACTTCCGCTAATGCTGCTCTAGTACGAGCTTTGGCTGCATTTATGGCTTTCTGTGCGGCAACTAAAGCTTCCTGTGCCGAATCACGTCTGGCGATCGCGGTTTCTAAATTTCGCCGATTATTATCTAATTCTTGCTGTGCCTGCGCTCCTTCTTTGACCAAAAATTTCGAGCGATTGATATTAGTTCTGGCTAACTCTACTTCTGATTCGAGTTCGCGCAAATTAGCTCTAGCTTCTTGTACTGCTGCGACCGCACTGGCTTCTTCTGCTTCGGCGGCTCTGGCTTCTGCCTGAGCATTGCTCACGTTAGCACGTTGAATGCTTACATTAGAACTAGCAGAATCGACTTCTGCCCGTTCTCGATCTAGCTGTAGTTGAACCATAAGCTGACCTCGCTCGACATTATCCCCTTCATTTACTGCAATATCGACGATGCGTCCGTCAACTCTTGGGGCAAGACTCACTCTTTGTTTGGCTTCTAAACTACCAACAAACTGAGTGCTATCCCTTACTTTACCAGCGGTCAAGTTTTTTAGTTTTACTTTTACTGCCTGCGGTTGTTGCTGTTGAGCATTATTGGCATTTTCTCCTTTATTACCGCAACCACTTACCAAAATAGCAATAGCTATAACCGCTCCCGTCACTTTACGCTCTAAGAAGAGATTATTTTTCATAATTTATCCAACTCGAGCCGCTGAAATTAAATTTTTCAATCGAATTTATTTAATGTAACAGTTTTTCTAATATTTTTTTCTATAACTTTTGACAGACATTAAATTATGTAAATATATAGCAAGCGATCGCTAAAATTCGGCTATTTGCGTTTCTAAAAAATGTATGCTTTATTGAGAATTTACCCGTCGAGCGCCTAAAAACTGTCTAAAAAATTTTTATTTTAAAAGCGAACCTGCTCTAATTTTTGCCAGAGTAAAAATACTAATAACCCAAAGCAAATAAAATTTATTCTCACTTCCAACTGTAATGAAAATTGGCACATTCAAAATTGACCGAGTTAAGTGGGGCTTGTCGGTGATGAACTTTTATATTACCAGAGAGCTTATCTTACCATTTTTATTTGGTATGGGTATATTTACTTCTCTATTGTTATCAATTGGAGCAGTATTCGATCTGATCCGAAAAGTTACAGAGTCGGGGCTTTTTTTAGGAGTGGCGATAAAAATTCTGTTTTTAAAAATGCCGGGATTTATCGTTTTGGCATTTCCGATGGCAATGTTACTAGCAAGTTTGATGGCATACAGCAGACTGTCTAGCGATAGCGAATTAATTGCTCTACGAAGCATTGGCATCAATACCTATCGCTTAATTATACCTGCAATAGTCTTCAGCTTATTTATAGTAACGATTACTTTTTTATTGAATAATTTTATTGCTCCTGCGGCTAACTATCAGGCAACAATTGCTTTAGAAAAAGCTTTAGATCGAGCTACCCCTGCATTTAAAGATAGCAATATAATGTATCCTGAATATAATAAAGTTTTGCTACCAGACGGTAATAAAAAAACAGTTTTAACTCGACTATTTTATGCCGAAGAGTTTGACGGCAAGCAAATGAAAAATCTGACAATTCTCGATCGCTCCCAAGGAGAAGTAAGTCAGATTATTACTGCCAGTTCTGCGACTTGGAATATCAGTGAAAATATTTGGGATTTTTATAACGGGACTATTTACATAATTGGTAATGATGGCGCATATAGCGATGTAGTTCGCTTTCAACATCAGCAGTTAGCTCTACCAAGAGCGGCTTTCGATCTAACACAACAAGATCGAGACTACAACGAGATGAATTTAGTACAGGCTTATGACTATTTAAGAATAATTAAACTGAGTGGGAAAGAAGAGAAAATTCGTAAACTCAAAGTTCGCATTCAAGAAAAAATTTCTCTACCTTTTGTTTGCTTGGTTTTTGCTCTAATCGGTGTTGCAATTGGTATTAGACCTCAAAATTCGGGCAGAGCTACCAGCTTCGGTATTTGTATCGGACTAATTTTTGCTTATTATTTACTATCGTTTATTTCTAGTTCTTTAGGAGTATCGGGAGTTGTCTCTCCTGTAGTCGCTGCCTGGTTGCCTAACATATTGGGTTTAGGAGCATCAACGTATTTGCTAACCCAAGCAGGGGAAAGCGTGTAATACTCAATACTGTTTACATACAATACTTAGAACTTTTGTGAAGACAGGAGACAGAAGACAGGGGATTAAAGCCTAATTGAAACTTTTAAGTAAAAAATCTGCTTTGGTAATCGGATTTGGTATGAGACGCTAGTTCGATGGGTTGAAAATTAGATCATAAATTTAAGATTTAAGGGCAAAGAGTAAAATCCTGATTTCTCATTCCTTTAGCTTTTACCCTTTCTCTTTTTTCTTTCTACTTTTTACTTTTTACTTTCTAATAATGCGTACCAGACTTGCGATGGTGAACCGCAGTTACACCCTCAGACTGCAAAAGTTGACCATTTTCGGCAACTCCGTATAGTAACCAGTGATCGCCGCATTCCATACGTTGGGTAATGCGACATTCAATATATGCCAAAGCATCTTTAAGAATCGGGCAACCGTTAGCTGCTACTTCAGTTTCTACGTCTTCAAAACGGGCTTCACCTGGAGCAAATGGTTTGAGAAAATGTTTCATCAGTCCCAGATGATTGCCTTCTTGCAGAATATTTAAAACAAAATTATTACCAGTATGCAACAAAGATTCGATCGCTCGTTCTTTAGCTACTGCCACTGTAAGTCCAGGTGGATTGAAGGTAGCTTGCGATACCCAAGAAGCCAGCATTGCCCCCGATAATTCTTGCTGTTTGGTAGTAACAATACACAGAGAACCAACTAATCTGCCTAAAGCCTGTGCGGTGCGATCTACATCTGTAGTAGACGTGCTTTTGCGAGTTTTGGCGCGATCGCGTCGAGCTTTTACGATTGCTTGAGCGAAGTCCGTTCCCGTCTCTTCACAAGTTTTAAGGGTCTGGTCATCGGGGGTAAATTTAACTCGTATTGGTTCAAAACCTAGCTTATAACCAGCGTTGCGAAACTTACTTTCTAACATATCCACCGCTTCACCACTCCAGCCAAAAGAGCCAAAGACCCCAGCTAATTGGGTTTTGTCGGCATTAGCGAGAACGATTCCTAAAGCGGTTTGAATCTGAGTGGGTGCGTGTCCGCCTAAAGTTGGCGAACCCATCAGAAATCCTGCAGCTTGCTCGGCAGCATTTTTAATTTCTTCTGGGGTAGCGTGTTCGGCATTAATCGACTCTACTGCTACTCCTGCTTTAGTAACGCCACTAGCTAGTGCTTGAGCGATGGTGGCAGTGTTGCCATAAGCAGAAGCATAAATCAGAGCTACCTTAAATTCGCGATCGCTTTGTTGCTGCGCCCACTTACGATAGTCTTCAGTTAGCTCGATCAGGCTATAGCGAACCAAAGAACCATGACCCGTAGCGTAAATTCTAGCGGGTTTATTCGTCAATTTATCCAAGCTGACAAGTAATTGACGAGCAAATGGTGCCAGCAAACTATCAAAATAATAACGCCGATCTTCAGTATCTACCGTCCAGCCTTCATCGAATACGCGATCGCCACAAACGTGACAGCCAAATAGTTTATCGGTATAGAGTACTTCGGTTTTAGGGTCGTAGGTGCAAAGATGGTCGGGATAGCGAGGGTTGGGAGTTAAAAGAAATTCTAAACTGTGACCGCGACCTAAATCTAAAGTTTCTTCTCCTTTAACCGTGCGAATGTTTGGTTTGAGTTCGGTTTCTTCTAAAATTTTGCGCAAAGAAAGAGCCGCAGGATTGGAACAGACTATTTCTATTTGCGGGGCAATTTCTAGTAAAGCTTTTAAGGTTGTAGCGCGATTGGGGTTGATATGACCCAAAATCAAATAATCTATCTGTTGGGGAGCGAGTCTTTCTTTAAGAGCAGCGAGAAAGATCTCGGTAAAAGATTCTCCAGGAATATCGATTAATGCTACTTTATCTCCCTCAATAATATATGAATTGGCGGTAGTGCCTTTACGCAGCGCATATTCGATTTCAAATTTTAGCCTCTCCCAAGTGCGCGATCGTAAGACGCGAGTATCGGCAGCAATGGGGAAAACTTGAACGTCTTTGGCTTTATTGGGAGACATGACCTATATCAGTTGTTTGTTAGCTATTTTCAGTTTACACCTGCCCGACTAACTAAAAGTAACAGCACTTAAGCATTAAGTTTTTGGACTTAACTGGGAAAAAGGCAATAGTTAAAGGTCTGCCTTTTGTTCCTTTCCCCATCTTTAGCCACTACATAGCTGTCTTCCGATCGCTTAATTAAACTGCTGCTACCCGTTCTACCGACCACCGACCGACAGCTTTGCCGATAACTTTTAATTCTCGCATCAAACCATCGAAACGTTCTGGAGTTAGAGATTGAGGTCCGTCAGAAAGAGCTTTGGCTGGGTTGGGGTGAACCTCAATCATCAGTGAATCCGCACCAGCAGCGATCGCTGCTTTTGCCATCGAGGGAACGTATTCGGCTTTGCCAGTACCGTGACTGGGATCGATGGCAATGGGCAGATGTGTTAGAGAACGCAATACGGGTAGAACCGCTAAATCTAAAGTATTACGGGCATATTTGCGCTCGAAAGTGCGTACGCCTCGTTCGCAGAGAATAACATTGGAATTGCCTGCGGCTAGTACGTATTCGGCAGCCATCAGCCATTCATCTATTGTTGCCGACATACCCCGTTTTAAAAATACTGGCTTATCCTGTGCGCCGACTTTTTTGAGCAGGGGGAAATTCTGCATATTTCTCGCACCTACTTGCAAAATATCTGCTACCTCTGCCACTTTATCTACATCGGCAGTATCCATAACCTCTGTAATAATTCCCAAACCGCTAGCTTCTCTAGCTGCGGCTAACAAACCCAAGGCACTTTCACCATGACCCTGGAAAGAATAGGGAGAAGTACGAGGTTTATAAGCACCACCTCTTAAAAAACTCGCTCCAGCAGCTTTAACCCGCTTGGCAGTTTCAATAATCATCGCTTCATTTTCTACCGAACAGGGACCTGCGATGGTAACTACAGGATGGTTGATACCAAAGGTAACACTACCGTCAGGAGTGGAAACTATAACTTCACTCGGTTCGCCGTTGCGAAACTCCAAACTAGCTCTTTTATAAGGTTTTTCTACTCTTAGAACTCGTTCGATCCAGGGGCTAATCTCCTGTAGCTGCAAGGGGTCTAGCGAAGCGGTATCTCCTACTAAACCCATAACCACTTTATGCTTGCCAACAATTTTTTCGGGAGTTAGTCCCCATTCCTTTAATTCTTCACTAATACGATCGATCTCAGCTTCGGGAGAACCGATTTTCATCACTACTATCATAAAAATTTTAAATATTTTAAACTTCGGTTGTAATGTCAGACTTCAATTCTAGAAAATTTAGTTTTCTTTTGCCTGTCGTCGATTTTCCCGCCACGCACTAAAAGTCCTCTGTAGGTTTGTTTTAAATTCTCCTACTCCGACCAAACTTCCAACTCGATTTTCATCCCAGGAAGCAGAAAAGATTCCATAACTCAATCCTCCAATTCCCACGACTAAAAAAGCAAACGAAACTACAAGAGCTAAATATGGCGGTAAGTCTACAATATCTTTTATAGAAAGCCAGTAAAAAATAAATAGTGAAGACATTCCTAAAAATGAAGGCACTCCACAAAATACAACCATACGGCGCGCCATACGCTTGCTAACGGAATCGGGAATTGCCGAAAGACTGGCATCACTTTTACCAGTCTGGCGAGAGCGAGGAGCAGTTTTATTAGCTGTTTTTTCATCTGAAGAAGCCTTTTTAGAAGACTTCTTGGTTTTGTTTTGACGGGGTTCAAATGGTAAGCGACCCCGTTCTGATTTTGAAGGCATGAGTTTGTCCAGAAATTAACGACGAATGCCGAGACGAGCAATTAACTGTTGATAGCGTTCGGTATTTTTATTCTGAATATATGCTAGTAGACGCTTGCGACGACCGATCATTTTTAACAGTCCTCGTCTGGAAGAATGATCTTTTTTATTATTGCGAAGATGATTTGTTAGCTGATTGATTCTTTCGGTCAGAACGGCTACTTGTAAATCGGCAGAACCCGTATCAGTTTCGTGAATTTGATATTCTGCCATTAATTCTTGTTTGCGTTGCTGGGTTAAACTCATGTGGTTATTTGTTTGACTAAATCTCGATCTAAACTGCAATCTCTTATATTATCATCAATTTTTTTACTGGACATTGAAAAAAACTAGAAATTAAATTTAAAGTTTAGTGGTCGCTACTAAATCGATCGTCAATAATTGATTTGATGGAGCAATTTGCTATAGTTGCTGCTTTGGCAATTGGCAAAATAATCGCATCTACATGCTAGTTATAAGTCTAGTGTATGACTTAATTCTAAGAGCTATCGCAAAAATAGAGGTCAGCTAGCGGTCGCCAATTTTAACTAAAACTACTATTTCTAAACTTTTATATCTAACCCAAGTGAAATCACCTTCAGAAATAAATAATCCTAATTCGCAATCTACTCTACCCCCAAAAGCTGCTGGTTTGGGAACCTTCGGCGGTGTCTACACTCCTTCAATTCTGACAATTCTAGGCGTAATTATGTACTTGCGTTTTGGCTGGGTAGTCGGCAACGCAGGTTTGATTGGCACGCTGATAATCGTGACTATTGCTACTTCAATTACTTTTTTGACGGCTCTATCGGTTTGTGCGATCGCCACAGATAAAGTAGTTCGTGTCGGGGGTGCGTATTATATGATCAGCCGTTCTTTGGGAATTGAAACGGGGGGAGCGGTAGGAATTTCACTTTATTTTGCCCAGGCTTTGTCGGTAGCTCTCTATACTATCGGTTTTGCCGAAAGCGTCATCCAAACTTTTCCAGGTCTAAATCAACTTTATGTCGCGCTGGTCATAACGATTTTGGTCGGTATACTAGCTCTGACTTCGGCTAGCATTGCCATCAAAGCTCAGTATTTTATTATGGCGGCGATTGTTCTATCGCTGATATCTTTTTTCTTCGGTCATTCTTTAGTTGATTCCCAGCCTCAGTGGCTCTCTGCACCGCCTGAAAACGCCGTACCCTTCTGGTCGGTGTTTGCGGTATTTTTTCCTGCCGTAACAGGCATCATGGCAGGGGTCAACCTGTCGGGAGATTTAAAAGACCCCGTGAAATCCCTGCCTACAGGAACTCTAGCCGCAGTGGCTACGGGATATCTAATTTATATGATTTTGCCAATTTTTCTGGCACTGCGAGCCGACTCGGTTTCTTTAATTTCCGATCCGCTATTGATGACGAGATTATCTTTTTGGGGACCTGCAATTTTATTAGGAGTTTGGGGAGCGACCCTCAGCAGTGCCATCGGCAGTATTTTGGGCGCGCCAAGAGTTTTACAGGCGATCGCCAGAGATGGAGTTTTGCCTAAATATTTGAGCTTTCTCGGTAGCGGACACGGCAGAGATGACGAACCCCGCAACGGAACTTTGGTTAGTTTGGCAATTGCGATCGCCGCAGTTTGTATTGGGGACTTGAATATTATCGCTCCCATACTAACTATGTTTTTTCTGACTACGTATTTAGTGTTAAACGTAGCGGCAGCAATTGAAGGTTTTTTACAAAGTCCTTCATTCCGTCCCTCATTTAGAGTGCATTGGTCGCTATCGCTTCTGGGTGCATTGGGCTGTTTGGGGGTAATGATTTTGATCGATCTCCGAGCTACGATAGTTGCTGCCATAATTGTTATTGCCATTTATTTTTGGCTCCAGCGACGAGAATTGACTACTACCTGGGGTGATGTACGTCGGGGAATGTGGATGGCGTTAATAGGTACGGGTATCTTTCAAATTGGCGAACAAGACGATACTAAAAATTGGCGACCCCACATTTTGGTGTTATCGGGTGCGCCACGAAAACGCTGGTCTTTAATCGAACTAGCCGACGGTTTGAGCCACAATAGTAGCTTAATGACTGTTTCTAGCGTCTTACCTAGTGGTTCTCGCGATCTGGCACAACAAAATCAGCTAGAACGCACGATCCGCGAGTATTTGCAGAAACGAGGCATTAGGGCTTTAGTAAGAGTTATTACCGCCGCCGATCCTTTTGATGGGGCAGTACGTTTGGTAGAAGCTTATGGTTTAGGTCCTTTGGTGCCGAATACGATTGTTATGGGCGATAGTGAAGAACCCTCGCGTCGGGAAGCCTTTTGTCGGGCGATCGCCGAAATTCATGCCAGCCAGCGTAACTTAGTAATATTTCATGAAAATCAAAAACAGGGTTTCGGTTTTCGTCGTACTATTGATGTTTGGTGGGGAGGACTGCAAAATAACGGTAGCCTGATGCTATTACTGGCGTATTTGTTGCGTACCGACATTAACTGGCGCAATGCCAGAATTTATCTTAAGTTGGTAGTTGCCGACGAGCTTGGGGCTGCTGCGGCTAGAGACAATTTGAATGAGTTGTGTGACAGACTCCGCATTGAAGTTATTCCTAAAATAATCATTGCCCACCAACGTTCATTTGATGAAATTTTAGCCCAGTCATCTCGTAATTGCGATCTAGTTTTTTTAGGTATGGCAGCACCGCAAGAAAACTTTATCGAATACTATGAAAAATTGCAGGCGCGTGTAGCTAATTTACCCTCGACAATTTTTGTCTTAGCTGCCACTGATTTTGCTTTTGGAGAAGTGTTAACCGAATAATGAAAACTTTAGATCGTCGGCAAGGACAAGACGTTCGGTGGCGTTGCGTCAGTAATTGCGGTGCTTGTTGTCATCTCGATCCTACCGCCAGACCAGACTTAGAAAACTATCTCACTGCCGAAGAATTAAAGCTCTATCTCAGCATGGTTGGAGAAGATGGTTGGTGTGTAAATTTCGATCGCGAGACGAGAAAATGTCAAATTTACACCGAACGCCCTCGTTTTTGTCGGGTAAAACCAGATATTTTTGAGGAGATGTATCAAGTGACACCAGAAGAATTTGACGAATTTGCGATCGCCTGTTGCCACGAACAAATTATTGGTGTCTACGGCGAAGATAGCCCAGAATTACAACGCTACCAAGATCGCACGAATCACTCAACATGATATCTCTCTATCGATTGCTGATAAATTTCAAGTACGGTGTCTACTTTTTTCTCCCAGTCAAAGTGTTCGATAACCCGCTGACGACCAGCAAGACCTAATTGATGTCGCAGTTGGGGCGATCGAGCTATTTTCAGCATCGCACTTGCCAGGTCATCAACAAATGAATCTCGCGAAGCAGGCTCGATAAGAATACCGCACGATTCGTCAAGATAGTCGGCTGGTCCACCCCAATTAGTAGCAATTACAGGTAAACCGATACTCATGGCTTCAAGTACTACAGCACCACCGCATTCATACATACTAGGCAGTATCATCGCGTCAGCTAATTGCAGTCGTCGCGCACATTCAGCTTGGGAAAGCCAGCCAGCAAAGTGAAGTAACTCTTGCTGCTTCGGTTTATCTTCAGAGTTCTGACTCGTAGTTTCTGTATTCTGCGATCTAATTAGACCGAGTTCTTTTGCCTGTGCTTCAAGACGCGATCTTTCGGGACCATCACCGACAATTTCCAACTCAACCGTCATTTGTTCTACTACCTGCTTAAAAGCAAGTATCAAAAGATCTACTGCTTTCCAGTCAACTAATCTACCGACAAAAACAAACTTGGTTAATTGTTCTGATACTGGTTTTGACTGCGGAGTTATTGTTTCTTTAACTAGAGCAGCTTGACTATTTTTCTCTGATATTTCTGCTGCTTTGCCTGTAACTGGTAAGTTGTTTTGGCTAAACGGCAAGAGATTTGATAACTCCAGATACCGATCTCTAAATTTTGGCTGCCATATTGATAAGTCTACGCCGTTTTCTATTAGTTCAATTACCTTTCCATTGCAGCCTTTTGGCAGTGCCTCTTTGGTGCGTTGATTGGCAACTAATAAAGTTGTTGCTTTACGCTTACCTGGAATCAGGCTATTAAACAAATTGGCAAAGATACGTCCTATTTTCACACCAAAATTAACAAATTGGCTTTCCATCTGTCGAAAAGCAGGAGGATAGTTCATGCCACCGTTCATCGATCCAATTACTACAGGCACACCCATATCAAAAATCATAGATGGTTCTTTGGGGGAAACAGGAAATGGTTGATGAATAATATCAATTTGTTGTTCCCGTACGATTAGTTTGGCAATACGACGCTGAACTATTTGGGTCATCAATCGCAATACTAATCCAAAAGTAAAATCAGCAAGCCTTTTTGGTAAAAGTTTGCTGCACTGCCATACCAGGCGGTGCCAGAAAGTGTCGGGGACGAAATAAATGCGGTCAAAATCGCTTTGAAAAAGAGACTGTAGTTCATCGCGAGTGCGTTCGTGGACTATTAGCCAGGTTTCAATACCGCGTTGGCGAAGAACGCGAAAGTAATGTAGAGGCAACGCAGCTTCACCGCCAAATTTCAACGATGCGTGTTCGGCTACAATTAGCACGTGAAGCTTGTTCGTAGAAATATTCAAGTTTGTAAAACCTCAATTTATTTCAGATATAGGTGATTTTTCAATTTTTTTAAACTCTCGCTCCAGAAAAAATTCTTTTCATAAACATATCTAGTTTTTAAAAGCATAAATGACTCTATCTGAGTGTTTTTAAATCTTAAAAGCTTTTTCACTCATGCTCTGCTTTGGTTACGATCGAGAATAAACAATTGACTAGGCTAGTTAGTCTGGTCAATTAATAAACCTTAAGAGTTATAGCTTTAGAATTCCCTAAAATTTTGTAGAGATAACAGTAGAAAATTTAAATTGAAATTCGAGCTAATAGTTTTCAAATATCGGTCAAGTTGCGATTTTGACGGCGCATATCCAACCACTGCTGTAAAATTATGGCTGCGGCGCGGCGGTCGATCGCTCCTTTATCGCGAGTAGAAAATCGTTTTTGGGTTTTTAATTGCGCTTCTGCTTCTACAGAAGTCATCCGTTCGTCAACATATTCAATTGGTAACTGTATATCTTTAGCTATTTTTTCAGCAAACTTTTGTACTTCTCTAGCCTGAGTTCCAATAGTGCCATTTAAAGAATAAGGTAAGCCAATTACTAATATAGTTGCCTCTCTTTCGGTGATAATTGTTTTAAGCTGTGCGACATCTTTTGCCCAAGAAGTACGATAGATTGTAGTCAAACCCGTAGCTATTAGACCAGTACCATCACAACCAGCTACTCCCAAGCGTCTTCTTCCTACATCTAAACCTAAAGCCGAAATTTTTTTCATCGCTCTATTACATAATAACTCTTAGTTATTAGGTTACTTGCGATCGCATTACTTAAAAATTAAGTAGTAAATCAAAATATTCTACTTCCTACTTCTTACTAAAACGGCAATTGCAAACCTACTCCTACTGCCAACTCATTGTCTTCTCTAACTCTCAATTGATGCCAGGTAGAAGCACCAAGGCGATTGGTAAGATAGATTTCTAAATAGGGATCGCTGTTAATTGCAGATGGTTCGCGCTGCAAAAGAGACAGGGGTGTCCATCTTACGGCTGCCGTCCAGGGAATTTTATCTTCAAGGCTACCGTCGATAAAAGTATTGCCTTCTCCTGCAAAATTTGCTCCTACTTCGCCAACTAGACTAAATTCTGTACCAATTCCATAAGAACCTCCGACATTAAATCCTGCTAGCTCTACACCCAAACGCTGCACGTAGCTCAATATTGGCGTAAACCACACCGCAGTGTTGCCAGCAATTTCATAGTGTAGGGGTAGAGAAAAGGTAGCAATAATTAGTTCGCCTTTTACAGTATCATCGCCCCCAGGGGTAAAAATAGGTACGGATTTATCTAGATTGCGGCGATCGAATTCTTCGGTGCTGTTGGCGCGAAAGTTGACAAACGGTTCGTTAGTTAGTCCTACGGTGGCAGCGAAACTGAGGGTAAGGGGATCGTTTTCTGCCTGATTCAAAAAGCGAATTTTACCACTAATTCCCTGTTCCGACTCGTCTACTTCACCGCCGACATAATCTAAATAAATACCAACTTCAAAATCCTCTAGTACCCCATAACGCAAGGCTGTCATTATTCCCTGACTACCTCCTTGCAAATTAAATACAAAATGCCCGCTAGCTACAGTACCGCCGTCAAAAAAAGCCAATCCGTCAGTAGTTAACCGCTTATTCTCTGGATCGATATCTCCTGTAAAGCGATCGCTATATTTACGATTGGCAGCAATTAAGTCAGGCATGAATACCAAATTAGTACCAATTCCCACTAAATCGCGATCGCCCGTCAGGGATAGTGGAGCATAACTGGCAAAGGTATTAGTAGCAAAAACGTCCAAAGCCAAACGAGGATTGACTAAATAACGCAAGCCAGCATTGTAGACGATGGTTTTATCTGGTTCTCCCGATTCACGGCTAATGCTATTGTTGCCAGTTAGAGGAATTAAACCATCGCCCCAAAAATACAGTCGAGAATTTACTCGATAAGATACACCCGCACCCAAACCCAACACCGTACCAAAAGAATTGTCATCATCATTAGGTAAACGCTGAAAAAACTCCGCATTCTCATCGTTAAAAAAAGTCAGAGTCGGCGCGAAGTTAAACTGCCAGCGATCGCCAACGGTAGTAGTAAAGGGAACAGCGAGAGAAACAAATACATTGCGATTGTTAAGTTCAATTGTTTCATCCCCGCGTCTAAATTGAAAGCCGCGAGTTCCCCAAGCAGCGGAAACCACTCCACTCAAAGCTTTGGTATTGTCGGCACTACTCCATAGTCGCTGTTTGATTTCTATCGCTGCTTCATTGTCTTCGGTACGTTCGGAAGTAAAACTTCCCTGTCGGGCGGGAGAACTACTGTCTACGTGCTGATATTGAAGTGTAAGCTGCAAATCATTGGTAATCCCCCAGCTAAAACCCGTATTAAAGTTAACCGCAGTATCATCGTCATCGAGGGTAACGACATCGACTAAATCTGGCAGAAAAAACAGACGAGTAGTTAAATTAAGGCTTACTTCTCCCCGTTGCAGGTGTTGGGCTGTAGGTAAAACTAATAACTGTTCCGACAAAGGCGTAAAAGTAACGCGTTCGCGATCGCTGTCTGACTTTTGCACTACTTTATCGGTTATAGGGTTGGCATTAGCCAGAGTATTTCCAGTTAGCCAAAAAAACATGCCACAGCTAACACCTAAAATTTGTTTGTTCATGCGATCGCGGCAATTTCTTCACACCGAAGTTGATTGTAGCAGTTCGCTCGTCAAAAAAGACTTGTCAAAAAAAAGTAGAAAAGAACAGTAGTTCGCTCCTACTTTTGTTAATTTATTAACCTTAATGATTGCCAACCCTTTTGGTAGATTAAGGTAGCTTATATTTAAAATCCATAGTGCCTTCGTAGCCAGATAATTCGGCTAATTCGGCAGCAGTTTTAGTTCCAGGATAAAGTTTGCCGTTTATTTCCCAAGTAGGAAAAGATTCTACTCCTGCGGCAATACAAGCATCTCTCTGAGGATTTATACCTTGGGGATCGCATTCGACATAATTAATCTTTTCAAATGCCTCTTTACCCAATAACTGTTTTTGTTCGTAGCAGTGAGGACACCAAAAAGCACCGTATTCTTTAGCTCCAATCGCATTTAAATGTTCTGCTAAAGCCATTTCCGATTCGCCAGAAGTAGTAGTTATTTCCCAGCCATAAGGTGGTGTAGGATTGGTTTGAGCTACAGGAACGGTAATTAAACCGTCAGCATCTACTATTTCTTCTTGAGCTACTTGTGCTGCTTCGGGATTATTTACGTCGGCGTAAACCGCTAGAGTTCCCATTAAGGTTAAAACTGCGACGATAATACCCATAAATAAAATTTGTCCGATATCTTCCCAGTATCTACCCACAATAGTCAAAATTAATAAGCTTACAGAGAATAACGCCGAACCAATACAGTAAAAACAGACAAGTTGAATTTGAGTTGCCAAAACATACATTAAATAGCCACTAAATATAGCCATTGACGTACTACCAGCCAGCAACAACCACCAGGTAATATTTTCTAGCTGTTTTTTAGCTTCTTTTTGGCGATCGCCATTAATAGCTAGAGGAACTAAAGCAAAAACTGCCATACTCAAGTACGCCAGACAGCCGAATAAACTCAATGGCAAACCAAACACGTAAGCATAGGGACTATCGAGTACGCTGCTACAGCCACCACTCGCTCCAGCATCGAAGGAACAAGCAACCTCACCTCCTGTCAGTTTAGTAACGGTTAGATAGGCGGTAAGAATTGCTCCTGCAATAGCGATCGCTCCAATAAGCGATCTAGACCAGCGGTATATCCAGGGAAGAGAACGTCGGCGGCGCATAGTTAATAATTTATCGACAATTACTATTAATAAGTTATCCGAATGCAAAAATTATAACTCAAGCATCCTCTCGACCGAGAAAGATGAGCGATCGATGGTAACGAGCAGGAGAAAACTTTGAGTAGTTGGGGACTTGAAGACTTATGGAAGTAGGTAGTTGGGGAGAGGTATTTCAATCTGTTCTTAAATCCCTAATTCCCTATCACCCTATTTTCTAGATTCTAGTGCCTGAAATAACTTTCTACTTTTCTTACTGCTGGCTATTTACTTTAGTTCGTAAATTTTTTTTTAGCTTTTGCTGAGGAGTAGTTTTTGTTTCTTTGGCAGCTTCCACAAATTGCGATACGAGAATGGGATCGATGGTTTCGGTAATCTTACCATGACGCTTGAGAGAACTGGCAACGATCGCGCCATCAGCTACCTGCATTAGCTGGGCAATATTATCGCTGTTGGCACCACTGCCTATAAATACAGGAGTATCCGCTGCTGCTGCTGCGGCTAACTCTAAATATTCCTGACTGGGGGGTACCCCCGTAGACCATCCTGAAAGAATTACGGCATCAGCCAGACCTCGATCTATAGTGTCTCGTACCGCATTGGTAATATTAGGAGTAGCCAGGGGATGAGCGTGTTTGACCAAGACATCGGCTAAAATCGCTACCTCAGATCCTAGTTCGCGTCGATATCGCAACAGTTCGTAAGCCCTACCTTCAATTAATCCTTGGTCGGTTGCCATGATCCCCGTCAGAACATTAACTCTAATAAATTGAGCTTCAACGCAGGATGCAATCGCCATAGCACTACGGGCATCATTGCGTAATACGTTGATTCCAATCGGTAGCATAACCATTTTTTTAAGGCGATCGACAATCAAAGTCATCGCGCTTACTACTGCTGGATCGACGCGATCTTTGGCAAAAGGCGCGTCAAAAAAGTTTTCAACAATAATACCATCTACTCCTCCTGCGGCTAAGGCTGTTGCTTCTTGTTCTGCTCTAGCAATTACTGCCTTTAGCTTGCCCTGCCAACGAGGGGAGGTCGGTAGAGGAGATAGATGAACTACGCCAATAATAGGTGTATGTGTATTAAAAATTTGTATTAAATCCACGCTGTTTTTCCCTGCCGCCATTTAAAGCCTGTTTGGTTACCCGTCTGAAAGTTATTATTATCTCAAAAGAAGACGGAAATATTTTATATAGTTTTGGTCAATTAATTGAATTTTGCCATTAAACAGACGCTCCTATTCTGGCATCTTTGGCGATCGCTTTGCCAATCTAAATTAATTTCAAGTAAATTGTCAGGAAAAACTTTGACTGTTAAGTTATTTTAACGATAGTATGATTAAGTGTAAGTCTGGGTACATTCAGCCAAACTTATCATAGTTTAGAAACTCTATAGTCCAGAAACTGTGTCTTAAAAATTTGAGTTGGCGATAAAATTTAAAAATAACTGTCAATTCACAGGTACTTCGTCTTATAGACGGAGGAAAGTCTATAAGATAAGATGTAAGAGTAGAAAATTGAGCTTTGCTCGATACATACTCCCCATCTGACAAATAGCTTTTTACCTATTTGAATTTCGCCAAACCAGGGGATGTTATAGACCAAATCATAACGCTCCAATTTAAAAGATATTGTGTCTGACCCAGTTTAGTTTAAAGAATATTCTGCATCGATTCTCATCAGAGTAAAGTTATGATCGATAAGCCCACAGTGGCATTATCCCATTTGGGATGTGAAAAAAACCGTATAGATTCAGAACATATGCTTGGCTTGTTAACTCAAGCTGGCTATCAAGTAGACTCCAACGAAGAATTAGCCGATTACGTTATCGTCAATACCTGTAGTTTTATCCAAGATTCTAGAGAAGAATCGGTAAGAACTTTAGTAGAACTTGCCGAAGCCAATAAAAAAATTATTATTGCTGGCTGCATGGCGCAGCATTTTCAAAACGAATTATTAGCAGAACTACCTGAAGCAGTTGCAGTAGTCGGCAGTAGTGACTATCACAAAATTGTCGATGTTATCGAGCGTGTGGCAACGGGTGAAAGAGTACGAGAAGTATCTACTCAGCCTACTTTTATCGCCGACGAAACAGTTCCCCGCTACCGAACTACTACAGAAGGAGTAGCTTATCTTAGAGTCGCAGAAGGTTGCGATTATGCCTGTTCGTTTTGCATTATTCCCCATCTGAGGGGCAAACAAAGATCTCGCTCTATCGAGTCAATTGTCGCTGAGGCTAAAGAATTAGCCGCTCAAGGTGTTAGAGAAATTATTTTGATTTCGCAAATTACCACCAATTATGGTGTCGATTTGTACGGAGAACCAAAGCTGGCAGAACTGCTCTACGAACTAGGCAAAGTTGACGTACCCTGGATTCGAATTCATTACGCCTATCCAACAGGACTCACATCCAAAGTAATTGCCGCGATTAAAAATACCTCTAATGTCCTTCCCTATCTAGATTTACCTCTGCAACATTCTCATCCAGAAATTTTGCGCGCGATGAATCGCCCTTGGCAAGGAAGGGTAAACGATGCCATTATCGAACGAATTAAAGAGGAACTTCCAGATGCGGTGTTACGCACTACGTTTATTGTCGGTTTTCCTGGTGAATCCGAAGCTCATTTTCAGCACTTAGTAGAGTTTGTCGAAAGCCATCAGTTCGATCACGTAGGTGTATTTACCTTTTCTCCAGAAGCTGAAGCTCCTGCATCTCAGCTTACACCTCAAGTTTCTCCAGCAATAAGTTCATCGCGTCGAGATACTCTCATGCAGATTCAACAGCCAATTGCTGCTGCTAAAAATCAGGCTAACATCGGTAAAATTGTCGAGGTTTTAGTCGAACAAGAAAATCCTGAAACGGGAGAGTTTATTGGGCGTTCGGCTCGATTTGCTCCTGAAGTTGACGGACTAGTATATTTACGTGGTGAAGCTACCCTCGGAACGATAGTTCCCGTAAGAATTACCGCAGCCGATATTTACGATCTTTATGGAGAAGTTGCCAGTCTAGTGGCGTATAAAGTTTAAATTTATTACCAATTGCGATCGCAATTTATATATAGCTTGAAACATTAATTAGCTAAATATGGCGACGACAAACTGTAAATTTTTCCAAAGCAAAGTCAAAAACAGTAACGATTTATAGTAAGGACAACTCAATTTATGACTACTACTTTCAAAGAACTGGGCTTATCAGAAGCCTGTTTGGAACAACTAGAAGCTCTAGGATTTACCAAACCCACTCAAATTCAGCAAGAAGCAATACCGTTTCTCTTAGAGGGAAAAGATATTGTCGGTCAATCCCAAACTGGAACTGGTAAAACTGCGGCGTTTTCTCTGCCAGCACTCGATTTGGTCGATCCCAAGGATAAAAGCGTTCAGGTGCTGATTTTAACGCCTACAAGAGAATTGGCGCAACAGGTTGCCCAGGCGATCGAAGATTTCTCCGAAAACCGTAAAATTTATTCTCTAACCGTGTATGGCGGTCAATCAATTGAAAGACAGATTCGCAGTTTGCGCAGGGGCGTGCAAATTGTGGTCGGCACCCCAGGTAGAGTAATCGATCTTTTAGAACGCAAAGATTTAAAATTAGATAATTTGCGTTTGGCAGTCTTAGACGAAGCCGATGAAATGCTGAGTATGGGCTTTATCGACGATATCAAAACTATATTGCGGCAAGCACCTAAAGATAGACAGACTGCCTGTTTATCTGCCACCATGCCTCGCGAAATTAGAGATTTAATCGATCGCTTTTTACAGTCTCCTGTTACTCTAACGGTAAAACAAACCCAGGCAGCACCAAAAAGAATCGACCAGCACGTTTATATGGTGCCTCGTGGTTGGCAAAAAATTAAGGCATTGCAGCCCATACTCGAAATAGAAGAGCCAGAATCGGCACTTATTTTTGTCCGTACCAAACGTACTGCCAGCGAACTGACTAGCAAGCTGTTAGAAGCAGGACACAGTGTTGATGAATATCATGGCAATCTCAGCCAAGTGCAGCGCGAACGTTTGGTAAAACGCTTTCGTGATGGTCAGGTCAAATTAGTAGTGGCAACGGATATTGCTGCTAGAGGTTTGGACGTTCAGGATTTGTCTCACGTAATCAATTACGATTTACCAGACAATGCCGAAACCTACATTCACCGTATCGGACGTACTGGTAGAGCGGGCAAAACTGGCACTGCAATTGCTTTGGTACAGCCAGCCGATCGCCGTTTTCTCAAACAGATCGAACGCCGTTTGCGTCAAAAGTTAGAGACAGCTAAAATTCCCAATCGCGCTCAGGTAGAAGCTAAAAGATTTGCTAAATTGCAAACGACAATTAAAGAAACTTTGGCGGGAGAAAGAATGGCATCATTCTTACCTCTGGTAAGAGAATTGAGCGATGATTATGATGCTCAAGCAATAGCTGCGGCTGCTTTACAAATGGTCTACGACAAAGATTGTCCTAACTGGATGAAAGGTAATTGGGAAGTTCCCGAAGCAGGAATAGAAAAACCCATACTCAAGAAAAAAGGCAATCGTTCTTCACGTAAAGACCGCTATAGTAACTCCAAATCTTCGCCTAAAGATAAATCTCGTGGTGGCAAACTCAGATCTGAAGTAATTATCGAGCAGTAAACCAGTTATGATGGGTTTTAAGCGTTATCGCCTATAATTTATAGTGCTTGAAACCCAATCCAAACTGTCGATAAACCGCTCCAAGAGCGAATAATAACCCGTGACTTTAAGTATCCCCTCTGCTAATACCTCAAATCATCAGCCCGTTAACCAGGCTAACAACTGGCAGGGTTTGATCGAAACCTATCGTCCTTATTTACCAGTAAGTGCCACTACACCAGTAGTAACTTTATTGGAAGGAAATACGCCTTTAATACCAGTTCCTGCGATCTCCGAACAAATTGGTCGCGGCGTAAAGGTATACGCTAAATATGACGGTCTTAATCCTACGGGGAGTTTCAAAGACCGAGGCATGACTATGGCAATTTCCAAAGCTAAAGAGGCGGGAGCAGAAGCGGTAGTTTGCGCCAGTACGGGTAACACTTCGGCAGCGGCAGCAGCCTATGCGCGTCGGGCGGGAATGCCTGCATTTGTAGTTATCCCCGACGGTTATGTGGCTTTAGGCAAGCTAGCACAGGCTTTGCTTTATGGAGCGGAAGTTATTGCCATCGAAGGTAATTTTGACGATGCCTTAGATATAGTGCGATCGCTCGCAAAGAATTATCCCGTAACTTTAGTCAATTCGGTCAATCCCTATCGTTTGGAAGGGCAAAAAACCGCAGCTTTTGAAATAATCGATGTGTTGGGTAATGCTCCCGACTGGCTTTGCATTCCTGTAGGTAATGCAGGAAACATCACTGCCTACTGGATGGGTTTTTGTGAATATCATCAGGCAAAAAAAAGCGATCGCTTGCCTAAAATGATGGGATTTCAAGCTGCTGGGGCTTCGCCACTAATTTCTGGAAAACCTGTAAGTCAACCCGATACAATTGCTACAGCTATTCGCATTGGTAACCCCGCTAACTGGCAAAAAGCGATCGCCGTACGGGATGCCAGCAAAGGTGAATTTAATGCCGTAACCGATGATGAAATTCTAGATGCCTATCGTTTATTAGCTTCAGCAGAAGGTATCTTTTGCGAACCTGCAAGCGCGGCTTCGGTAGCTGGCTTACTCAAGGTTAAAGATCGAGTCCCCCAAAACGCTACGATAGTCTGCGTTCTAACTGGAAATGGCTTAAAAGATCCCACTAGCGCGATCGAGTATAGCGTCAATCAGGTTAAAACCGTAAAACACGATCTAGAAACGGTTGCTAAAGCAATGGGGTTCTGAAGAAGTAAAAAGTAAAAAGTAGAAAGTAGAAAGTTATTAACGGATAATGGATAATTGACAATTTAAAATTTTTCATTATCCATTGTCAATTTTTGCTTCCCCTACTCACTACCTAAAAAGCTTTCTCTGCTATCTTTACTGACTTATAATTTATCTTTTTGATATTACCAAGACAATGATTGACAAGATTTCTACTCCTAGTAGCAGGTTTAATTCTCTAATTGGTTGAGAAGCGATCGCGGTGTATAAAAGTTCTAAAAATAGGGGTGGTATAAAGCAAAAAATCATAATTGCTAAAAGCTTAATAATTGTATTTTTTCCTATTAAAGATAAAATAAATCCACCGATTATACCTAAAGGAATAAAAGCTATTGCACAAAAAGCTAAATAGTACTTGATTAAATTAAAATTTTCTACATTAATTTTCCAACCTAAAATTGTAAACGGATAGTAGGCTAAAAAATTTATTTCTGGTTGAAAGAAAAAGCTGTATTTGTTATCAAGGCGATCGAGATAAAAATCAAGTCTATTTTTCTCAAAAGTAATTAATAAATGATGAAAGTCTGTGTTGCTAAAAACTCTGGGAATTATTAATTCGGGTTGGCTACCATTTTCTCCAGTAAGAGGCGATCGCATACGAAAACTTAAGTGACTTCGTTCTTGTCCGATAGTTAGGTTGCGACGAAAAATGTTTTCTGAAACAGAAATAATTCTAGCAGGACCTATTTGTTGTAGATTGTTAGTTGCTACAATCGCGCTTAACGTAAATCGATCGCTACTCCGTAGTTTATTAGTTAAATTAGAAACTGGATTTTGAGAAACTAACCATCGTTCACCACCCACAAAAACTGCATTATTTTTTAAAGATGTAGATGTATTTTTATTGGAGCTATTATTTTTTTGCCAGACTAATTTCTCAGCAGTAATTGTAGATGAGATATAGCTTTTTTTTTGTCGATCGAATGTATAAGAAATATTTACTTTTTCAGTAGGTATTTTATTCTCTAAAAATACTCGCTCTATTTCTGAGGCAGACAAAGCGCGATCGCTAATTTGAAAATTTTTTATATAGCCTTGCCAGGGGCGATCGCCTGTAGCTTCATTACCAATTATTAACTGAAAATTTTCGTTCCAGTTACTTAAATTGACATTAATTAGTAAAATATAGCTTGCTAAACAAATAGCTAAAAAATAACCGACAAAAGCAGTAATTAAAGATTTAAGCGTTAGTTTATTGCGATTTCTAGTTATTATTGCAACTATAAAAGAACCAATCGAACTGCGCCACCAATACAAACAAGTTCCTGCAAATCCGCCGATAGTATTAGTTACTACATCAGAAAAATTGGAAACGCGAATAGGCAAAAAAAACTGTAAAGTTTCTACGAATAGAGATAGACTACAGCTAGCAATAATTGAAATTATTAATGTAGTTATATATTTAAATTTTGTAGTTGGTAAGATAGCCGCCAAACTAATGCCAAAAGGTAGAAATAATAAAATATTTCGCCAATAGTCTTTAACGCTGCTGCTATGGCGGAACTGCTTAAAAATTAATAAAGGAGATACTTGTTCTGGAACGACAAAAGTAAAAGGATTGAGCGTTGCCGCGATCGCTAGGACGATACTGGCAATAAAAAATAAGTAATACCAAAAGCTACGATTCACAAATTTAATTTAGATCGCGAATTCATTTTGTTTTTACTTTAAGATATGAATTGATTTACCGACCATCAACTATAAGGTAAGCAAATTTCTTTCAGGTATCGACAATCATTACAAATGCTCTTTGTTTACCCACCCTAAGTTTATAATGATACTACTTCGGTTGCTACTCCCATTTCTCGCAGCATTTTGCTAATTTCGTCACGATAGATCGAGTTCATAATGATAACGCGATCGGGTCGATAGGTTTTAAGAAACTCTGGAGGCATAATTTCTTTACCAACTCCAGGAATAAACTTACCGTGACGGTGGGGATTGATATCGACCGCATATTCGATTTTGTCTACCGTATTTAAGGTAGTTAAAAAAGAAACACACTTAGAACCAGAACCCCAAACTACAACTTTTTCCTGCTTTTGCTGCGCCGCTGTCAAATAATCTTTCCAATAGTTTAGTTTGTCCGTAATATTTTCGGTAAAATGGCGTACATCATCCGCTACTTGAGATACTGTTTCTTCTTCAGGATGGATCGTTGCGGACGGGGTATCAGTAGGTTGTGCTTCAATAATTAAATACTGATCGCCATAATCGCAGTAAAGGTCTTTGACTTCAAATCCACAGTTGCGAAATAAACGGGCTAAAGTACCAGGACTAAAATAAGAACAGTGTTCGTAATAAATATCCTCAAAGGCTAAATCTTGTAAAACTTTGGTATTGTTGGGAATTTCAAAGACTACATTAACTTCGTGGCGATCGCCTATCGAGCTACGTACCGTTTTAATAAATTCCGCAGTCGGTTGGATATGTTCTAGAGTATGGCGACAGCAGATAAAATCACCAACATATTTGGAGTGCTTTTGAGAATAGTAATCTCGAATGAAAGTAACGCGATCGCTCGCGTCGCTTTGAACTCTGTTGGGAACGACGCTAGGATCTATACCCACACCGCGATTATTGCCTAATTCACACAGCATCAACAGAAAATCGCCTTTACTACAGCCGATTTCCACAATATTTTTATGGTGTAAATCGTATTTATCAATGAGTTTATTAGCTAAACTATGGGCGAATTTATTAAATGTAGGGGAAAAACTCTGTTGATCTTCATAGTTAGGCGCGTAAGCCGACCATTTTGAATCAAACTCCGTATTGGTAATAAAACCGCAATTGTTACAAAAGCCCAAAACTACATCGCCGCAGGGAAAGTTCGAGGCTTCTTGTTTGTTGGACATCATCAAACAGCTATGAACGGGAACGTTGCGAACTTCGTAAAAAACTGACAATTCTAAATGACTGCAGTTAGGACAGCTATGCTCGATCGACTTTGGTGCAGTCGATATTGATATTTGGTTATCTTGACGTAGGGAATTTTGAACCATGATGGGATTAAATTGAATATTTATAAAAGCTTACAATCTTAATTTGGAGTAGCCAGGAAAAACCTGACTACCAAAAATATATATAGAGGTTCTTAAACTGGTAAGGGACAGCAATTTTCATTTGGATGAGATATACCTCATTCTTTACAGACACTGGGGTTTGAGCGATCTGATCTCAGTATAGATTTGTACCTTACAAATATGAGAAACGCTATAAATTTTATTCAATAATTTTAGGAGTAGGAATTGGAACGATAAACTTACCGCCATTGCTACGAAACTCTTCTTGCTGTTTGATAATTTCATCGGCAAAATTCCAAGCCAGGATCAAAACATAATCTGGCTTATCTTCTAAAAGTTTGGACGGCGGAAAAATGGGTAAATGATTGACTCCCATATAGCGACCGTGCTTAAACTTGTTTAAATCTACAACATAATCGAGAATAACTTTATTAATTCCCAGATAACTCAACATAGTAGTTGCCTTGGCAGCAGCACCGTAGCCGACTATTCTCTTCCCTTGTTTTTTAAAGTTCCAAAGAATTTCGAGTAGAGAATATTTGAATGCCGTAACCATCTCAGCAAAATTAAGATAGTAATCGAGGCGATTGACTCCTAGTTCTTGTTCTTCTGCTAGTAAAGACTCAACCGAATCTTCCATCGCAGCTTTGGGTTCGATATACAACCGCAAAGAACCACCATGAATTTTAGTTCTCTCAATCCGATTGAGATATAGTGAATGACGGCGAAATAATTTGTCTAAAGCTGTAACCGAAAAGTAGCATAAGTGCTGGTGATAGATAGTATCAAACTCACAATGCCGAACTAGATCGACCACGTAAGGAGCTTCAATTACTGCTACGCCACTATCTTTGAGTAAAATAGCAATTCCTGCTACAAAACCGTTAAGGTCTGGTACGTGAGCCAAAACATTATTAGCTAAAAATAGATCTGCTTGCTTGCCCTCGGTTTTGAGTTTGAGTGCTAAATCTTTACCAAAAAAAGTACATAGAGTATCAATTCCTTTATCCAGAGCCACTTTTACTGGTTCGGGAGCGGGATCGATCCCCAATACCCGAATGCCGCGATCGCTAAAGTTTTGTAGCATATAGCCATCGTTACTAGCTGCTTCGACAACCAAGCTGTTATGGTCTAACTTTCTAGTTTCAATTAGATTTCGCGCACTGTTGCCAAAATGCTCTAGCAAAGAGGCGGAAACAGAAGAGAAATAAGGATAATCTTGCCCGAACAGAATCTCTGGCGGCACTATTTCAGTAATTTGTACCAGCGAACAGTTAGGACAAAAAGCTAGATCTAGGGGAGCGGTATATTCTGGCAAACTCAGTTGTTCTTGAGTAAGTAAATTGTCTGCTAGAGGAGTATACCCAAAGGAAATAATATTTTCTAATGCTGCATATCCGCAGGAAAGACAGGTAGCGCGATCGCTATTCATAGTATTTTGTTTACAAGTTATAAAATAGCCAGGTACGGTTTGAGTAGGCTGAAATTAATAGATATAAATAGATATATTTTAACCAGCCTACTTGGCTGTATTTAAGCAATCGTAGTTAAAGTTTCGTGTTGCCAGCGTAAATTGTTATCTAGTAGACCACTACCAATTAAATATTTAATATGTGCGATTCTTTGATACTTAAAACCTTCAAACTCTTCCAAACTCAAACCGACACGTTTATACGCTTGATATAGCTCTTCTGCTCCTTTTCGAGCATCCCATTGAGGTTGAAAGTTTAAAGTATCGGCGATTTTGCTACAGTCAACTCGATAACAGCGTTTATCTGGTCCTGCATTAGGGGCATATTCTACACGGCAGTTAGAAACTGTATTTCTAACAATTTCGGCTAACTCCCGAATCTGATAATTATCTTCATTGCGTCCCACATTAAAAGCTTCATTGTGAATCAGTTCTCGTGGTGCTTCAAGAGCAGCAATAAAAGCTCTAGATATGTCTTCTATATGTACGATCGGTCGCCAGGGGGTACCATCGCTCTTAATATATACCAAACCTTTAGTAAAAGCCCAGGCAACTAAATTGTTGAGTACTAAATCGAAACGCAGTCGAGGCGAAACTCCAAAGGCAGTTGCATTACGCAGAAAAGTAGGACTGAAATTATCGTCAGCTAGCTGGCTGACATCTCGTTCTACATTGACTTTGGAAACACCATAGGGAGTAACGGGATTAAACTCAGAATTTTCGTCAAGCCAGTCTGCGCCACCCGCACCATAATTGCTGCAAGAAGAAGAAAAAATAAAGCGGCTAACACCCGCTTGTTTTGCTAGTTGTGCCAATCTTACCGAAGCTTGATGGTTGATTTCGTGAGTTAATTGGGCATTGAGATTTCCTAAAGGATCGTTAGACAGCCCTGCTAAATGCAGTATCGCTTCAAACCCTGTTAGATCGTCAAGTTCGATATCTCTAATGTCTTTTTTCAATTCGGGAATATCTTTAATTCCCTCACCAAAAGTGCTGCGCTCGTAAAGGTCGCTATCTAAACCGACAACCTCATACTTTCTGTCCATCAACATTGGCACCAGAATCGTGCCGATGTAACCCTTGTGTCCAGTTAATAGTACCTTCATATTTGCTATCCTCCCATGTTTTCCAAGGTGCTTTGCCGCTCGCCCATAAAGCTTCCAAACGTTTTTTGTCTCGCAAGGTATCCATACATTGCCAGAAAGAATTATGCTTGTATGCCATCAATTGACCATCTCTAGCTAATCTTTCTAGAGGTTGTTTTTCCCATTGAGTTTCATCGTCGTCGATGTAGTCGAAAACTTCAGGTTCTAGCACGAAAAAAGCACCATTAATCCAACCTTCTTTAGTTTGAGGCTTCTCCGAAAATTCGACGATTTGTTCGCCGTCAAGTTCCAGGTGTCCGAAGCGTGCTGGAGGGCGAACAGCAGTTAGGGTGGCTAACTTACCATGAGCGCGGTGGAAAGCCAGCAATTCATGCAGATTAATATCGGAAACTCCGTCACCCCAAGTCAGCATAAAAGTTTCATTGCCCAGATAAGGAGCTAGACGCTTAATTCTTCCGCCCGTATTAGTCATCGCTCCCGTATCTATTAAATCTACCGTCCAATCTAGTTGATAACCGCCATGAGTTTTGACTTTGCCGTTACGCAATCCTACTGTCAGGTTACTGTTGAGGGCGCAATAATCTACCATGTATTTTTTAATTACCGCACCTTTATAGCCCAAAGCAATACAAAAATCTTGAAAACCATATTGATAGTAATGCATCATAATGTGCCACAGAATTGGCTGACCGCCAATTTCTACCATTGGTTTGGGTTTATTTTCTGTTTCTTCAGCAATACGAGTTCCCAAACCACCAGCAAGAATAGCTACTTTCATAATTTTCCTTCCCTCAGGAGCATTAATAGCTTGAGTAATTTTACTGACAAATTGTCAAAAATTCATCAGTACTTTATATATTGTAGTTATTAAAGATAGTTTCTAATTTAAAGATTTAATGAAGCAAATTCGCCTGTGTTTGTCGAATACAATGCTTGTCAAAAGAGACAATGTAAGCACAAATAAATGTCTATTTTGCACTATAAAGATAATTATTTTTTTTACAAACTTTAAAAAAAATGTAAAGCGACCTCTTGAATTTTTATCAATTGTTTTAACTTTGCCAAAAAAAAGTCAAATATTACTATAATAATTAGTGGAAGTAGGCGGAAGCAAGAGTGCCAACTCTTATACTGGCACTAGTGTGAGTTTATTGCTTTTTATATGTTTTTAGCATTCGCTAACACGATTAGTGTATAGTATACGTCCTCTGACTTGGATGGAAATATTTTTTTATTAGCAATTGCAAACTGTCGCTTTAAAGCTTGCTTACTAAAGTTATATATAATTTAATGCTAATTAAATAGGTGTTAGCGTATTAGTATAACTAAAAACATCATTTTTTCTTTTTTGAAAAAGCCAAATTAAAATAGCTGTCGTCACTTTTCGATCGAGTTTGCTTAGTATGTCGGTTAATTTCTCTTTAAATCCCAATCGCAAATCGCGCATTTTAGTAGTTTCAGTTCGCGGTTTTCGCTTTCAGGCAGCTAACTGCTGTATTTACGAGCTTGAAGATTTGCTGGTCGAACTAGAAGGGGCAGATTTGTATGCACCCGTGAGAGAATTTGCTTTACCGAGAAAAATTTATCGTACGACTAAATATCTGAGTGTTTCGGATCGTTGGGCTGGAGCGATCGCGCCTTTTCCTAAAGAGCTAACTTTAAACCGAGAATACGATCTTTTGTTTGCCGTTCTCGATAACCCCTGGCAAATGCACTTACTAGATGCGATCGCCAATTGGCGAGAAAAATGTCGTTATTCTGCTTGTTATATTGCCGAGATGTGGCAGCCAGATTTAAACAACTGGCGATTACTTAAAGAACCCTGGCAAAACTTCGATCGTATTTTTCTGGGGGTTACTCACTTAACCAGGCAACTGAGTAAACTTATCGCTCGTCCCGTAACCTATGTGCCTCCTGCTGTAGACACTCTGGCATTTTCACCATATCCAAATCCTCCCCAAAGGGCGATCGATGTTTGTTATGTCGGCAGGCGATCGCCACAAATACATGCTTCTTTATATCGGCATTCACGGGAAAACAACTTTTTTTACTACTACGACACGGTTAAAAAACAGCAGCTATTTATCGAACATTCTCAAGAACATCGGGCTAAGTTAATAAGTCTGTTTAAAAGAAGCCGCTATAACATTACTTACTACGCTAAATTTAACTCTAGCCAGGAAACTGGAGGGACTCAAGAAATTGGCTATCGTTTTTTTGAAGGTGCGGCAGCAGGAACGGTAATGGTAGGAATGCCACCTGCTGGAGAGGCTTTTCCCCGTTATTTTGACTGGGAAGATGCCATAGTTAGAGTCGATCTTTCTGAGCGCGACATTGTAGATGCGCTTGCCGAGCTCGATCGCCAGCCCGAACGACTGGATAAAATTCGCCGTCAAAATGTAGCTAATTCTCTGCTCAAACATGACTGGATGTACCGCTGGCGAGATATGATTGCTACTTTCGATCTCAAACCCACCTCGGCAATGCTGGCAAGAGAAAAATATCTGCAACAGTTAGCAAAAGATATTTTAGCTGAAGTTACTGTTTAATCTGTATTAATAACAGCGTGATTTTTCAGCATTTGAATAAATAATATTTAATTTTAATAAAAAAAATAAGTCCTAAAACTAAGCTTTTGGGCTTATTTTTAGACGTTGTCCCGATTTATTCTCGATTGCATCCCGACTTGTTCTCGCTCGCCGCATAAATTACAAGTCAAGTCGATCTGTATAGGCAAAATTAATTATGGTACGAGTATTAGAATCAAAAAAAAATTTAGACTATCAAACTATTGCTGCCGAAGTTTCTCAAGCCCTAGCTGTTAATGCTTTAGAGCGCGATCGCCTGGGTGGAATTCCTCAAGAGGAAATCGAGCTATTAAAAAAATCGGGACTGCTGTTGCTTTCAGTTCCTCAAGAGTATGGTGGCATTGGTGCAACGTGGACGGAAACATACAAAGTTGTTCAAACCCTGTCCAAAGCGGATGGTTCTTTAGGGCAACTTTATACCAATCACGTTACGTTAGCTGTTTTGGGAGAGGTAATTGGTAGAGCAGGACAAGCAGAAAAGTTCTATCGACTTACTAGCGAACAAAATTTGTTTTGGGCTAATGCCCTTAATGGTCGAGATGCTCGTCTCAAGATTACTCCCGATGGCAATAACTATCTAGTTAACGGGATTAAAAGTTTTGGTACGGGAGTAGCGATAGGCGATCTTAACGTCATTGCTGCCATCCGAGAAGGTGTTGAAGCTCCGATTATATTTGTGCTGCCCAAAGACAGAACGGGTACTACCTACAATTATGATTGGCACAATATGGGACAGCGAAGAACCGTTAGTGGTAGCTATACGTTTAATAATGTCAGTGTCGCTCCAGAAGAGATCTTAGGTCCGCCACTAGCACCAGAAAGTGCCTTCCCAACGCTAATTTTTTTGGTAGCGCAGCTTTCTAAGACTTTTGTTTATCTGGGTATTGCTGAAGGTGCTTTAGAAGCGGCTAGAAAATATACTTTAACTAATACCCGTCCTTGGATGAGTTCTGGAGTCGATAAAGCTGCTAACGATCCTTTTATCCTACATCACTATGGAGAGTTGTGGACGGAACTTCAGGCGGCGATCGCACTAGCCGAACGAGCGGCACAAAAAATCGATCGCGGATGGCAAAAAAGCATTAAATTGACTTTTGAGGAAAGAGGGGAAATTGCGATCGCCGTTTCTGCTGCTAAAGCTTTTGCCGCTAAAGCAGGTTTAGAGGTAACTAATCGTATCTTTGAAGTTACGGGAGCTAGAGCTACTGCGGAGCGTTATGGATTCGATCGCTACTGGCGCGATTTACGTACCTTTACTCTCCACGATCCTGTAGATTACAAACTTCGCGATGTTGGTAACTGGTTGCTCAATGATATTTTTCCCACTCCTTCGCAATATTCGTAGGTATTTTAGCTAAACAGCAATACTTCTTATTTGACGATTCAATTCGATTTATGAAGAATGGGAAAAGGAAAAAGGTAAGGGGTAAAGGTATTAAGTATATTCTTTATTCGTTTTACCGTACACCTTTTCTTTACTAACAATCTCGATTAATTTGCTTATCCAAGAAGTATTGAGCTAAACAGTTAAGTACTTATGCACTAAAGAATCGGTTAGCTCGCTAGTATCGCCCCTAGCCATAATTGCGCCTTTATCCATGATGAAGAACTTTTGAGCTAACTGACGGGCAAAATCGATTTTCTGTTCGACGACGATGACGGTAATGCCCTTTTCGCGGTTAATTCTTAGTAAAGTTTCCTCAATTTCCTGTACGATTGAAGGCTGAATTCCCTCTGTAGGCTCATCAAGTAACATCACCTGGGGATTGCACATCAGTCCTCTGGCGATCGCTAGTTGCTGCTGTTGTCCGCCGCTAAGTAGACCTCCCTGTCGCTTGAGATGTTCTTTGAGCATGGGGAAAAATTCAAAGATCTCTGAAGGAATTCGCTTGCTGCTCTTACCGCTAGCACTAAAGCCTAACTTTAGGTTGTCTAAAACCGAAAGATAGGGAATAATTTCTCTACCCTGGGGAATATAGGCAATACCGTAACGCGCTCTTTTATAAGTAGGTTCTTTAGCAATATTTTTGTCTTTAAAAAACAGGCTACCCTGAGTCAACTTGTTTAGTCCGATGATGCTACGTAACAATGTAGTTTTACCAACACCATTACGACCCAACAAACAAACCATATCACCCTTATTGACAATCATATTGACATCGAACAATACAGGTGTTTGACCGTAGCCAGCAGTAACGTTTTTAAGTTCAAGCAGCGACATCGATTTTTTCTCTTCCTAAATAAACTTTAATTACTTCGGGGTTGTTTTGGATTTCCGTTACCGTACCTTCAGCTAATTTTGCTCCCTGATGCAGCACGATAATACGTTCGGCAATTTGTTTGACAAATTCCATATCGTGTTCGATGACGATAACCGCATGATGATGGGCAATATCGCGAATAATTTCTCCTGTAGCTCTAGTTTCTTCGGGAGTCATACCTGCGGTGGGTTCGTCTAATAAGACCACGGCAGGATCTTGAGCGATAGTCATCCCAATTTCGATCCACTGTTTTTGTCCGTGAGAAAGAGAGCCGACTTTGTTTCCAGCATATTCTAGTAACCTGATGCGATCGAGAATATCGATAATGCGGTCTTTTTTGGCTTTGGTTAATTTGGCAGTAATTGAGGATAAAATACCATGACTGCCTTTGAGAGCCAGTAGGATATTTTCAAAGACGGTCAATTCGTTATAGACGTTGGGGTTTTGAAATTTGCGACCGATACCCATACGGGCAATTTCATAGGGTGTTTTATTAGTGATGTCTTTACCCTGATAGTAAACGTGTCCCGCAGCGACGGGAGATTTAGAGACGATCGCATCGAGAAGAGTACTTTTGCCAGCACCGTTAGGACCGATAATCGTGACAATTTCGCGATCGCTTACTTCTAAGTTGACACCTTTTAGAGCTTTGAAACCCGAAAAGACTACCTGTAAATCTTTAACCGAGAGAATAGAGTTCATAGTTAGTACCTATTGTGCTTATTTTGCTCTAGCAGACTTGCGATCGAACAAGTTAACGATTGAGCCAACCAGACCATCGGGAATAAATAACACTACGATCAACAACAGTATTCCCACAATTAACTGCCAATCTTGAGTAACCTGTTCGGCAGAATTTTGAATTTGTCCCAATAAAATTGCCGCCACTAAAGGTCCAATTAGAGTCCCCCTACCGCCAATTGCTACCCAAATAACTACCTGGGTACCAAAGGCTACGGCTAAATAAACGGGGGAAATAAATCTGTTGAGAGGCACGAATAAACCCCCAGTAATCCCTGCAATTCCTGCCGATAGCGTCCAGATAAAAATTTTGAAGCTAGCAACGTCGTAGCCTAAAAAAGAAATCCGATTTTCGTTTTCTTTAATCGATCGCAAAATTAAGCCAAAGTTAGATTGAGTCAACCACCAGCTACCGATTAACACCGCAGTGGTAAAAATGAGAATCATCCAATACAAGCCAATTAAAGGAATATTGGCACCAAAAATACTCAGTTCGGAAACGTCGGTAATACCGTTGGTACCGCCCGTGTATGCTTGCTGACTGACAAAAAAGGTAGTTAACGCTGAAGAAATCGCCAGGGTAATAATTGTAATGTAAACGCCGCTTACTTTAGAGCGAAAAATAAACCAACCAATTAAATAAGCAAATATAGCAGGAACTGCCACCATAGCGATCGCGGCAACGATAAAATACTGTAAGGGAGCGATAAACCAGGGTAGTTTCTCCAAGCCATTCCAAACCATAAAATCTGGTAACGCCACGCCGTAAGTATTAGCCTCGGCAGAGAGATTTAGCTTGAGATAATAAGCCATAGCGTAGCCACCCAGGGTAAAAAATACCCCGTGAGCAAAACTTAGAATTCCCGTAAAGCCCCAAACCAGATCGAGAGATACTGCTAGAGTACCGAATAGTAATAGCTTAGAGAGTAAAGAAGTTTGAAAATTACCGATAAAAAACGGCAAAATCGCCATAATAATAAAAATAATTGCCGTAACTATGGCTAGCTTGGTAGGGGTTTTAGATTTTTGGGCAACACCGATAGTTTGGGTCATAGTTTCTCTAATAAAAAATTATTTATGGGCAATTCGTAGGGGACGTTTCGCGAAACGCACCCTACAAATAAAAAATTATCCTCGCTTCTGAATGGAAAATAAGCCTTCTGGCTTGTAGCGAATTAAAATAATTACGGCAAAAAGCACGATAACTCTGGCAGTAGGATCGTTGAGCAGATAGGCAATAGTTGCATTCGATTCGCCAATCAGAAAAGCACCTGCTAATACTCCAACCAGACGGTCTACACCTCCTGTTACCACTGTCATCCAGGCATCGACGAGGTAATCTTGTCCCATTGGCGGCGCAACGCTTTTTAAAGAAGAAATAACCGCCCCTGCAACACCTGCCAAACCACAGCCATAAGCAAAGGTAGCCATATCGACCAAACTGGTATTTACACCCAGACATTGCGCCATACTGCGATTTTGAGTCACGGCTCTTACCTGACGACCCAAGTTGGTTCTGTATAGTAAATAACCCGTTAGAGCCAGCAAAGCGAGAGCTACGATTACGATAAATAGGCGGTAATAAGAAATGGCAACGGTAGGAGTACCTTGAGCATCTTTAAGTAAGGTCAAGTTACCCGAAATATAGGAAGGCGATCTAACGTATTTAAGTTGAGCGGTAAAAATTAATTTGATTACCCCTTGTAAAACGATACTCAAACCCCAGGTTGCTAACAAAGTTTCTAAGGGACGACCGTACAAACGCCTGATAATGCTTATTTCTACTAAAGCACCGATCGCCGCAGTAATAATAAAGGCAAAAGGAATTGTCAGCAGCAAATCCAGATTAAAAGCCGACTGCAAGACAAAGGTAGTATACGCTCCCAGCATGATAAATTCGCCGTGTGCCAGGTTAATAATTCGCATTACCCCAAAGGTAATTGCCAAACCCAAACCAGTCAGCAACAAAATACCGACAATACCAATACCGTTAACCAACTGATTGGCTAATGCGACAACGCTAAACCCCTCTGCTGCTTCTTGTGCCAGGTAGTAAACAGGGGATAAATAGAAGTACATATTTTTGAATTATCGATTACTTGGTAAACAATTATTAGTTGTAAGTTTTAAAAAATCGGTTATCAGCAAACATTTTTTCACGGTCGAAGATGTATGGCATTTTTAAGTAATAAATTGCCGATAACCGAAATATTCTAGGTTTTCTCTAGATATTTAGTTTCTAAATCTTTACCCGTTTCCTTAATGGGATTTTCACGACCGTCGGGAGAGCCGTGAACGCAGGTACGACCTTTGTAGAGAACTTGACTCCAGGGAATTGGTTTGACTGCCGCTGGTGTAGAAAAAACAATCTCGGCTTGTCCGTCGGAACCCCACTTTCCGATACGAGAATAGAGATAGGTGTGATAGTTTTCGGGGTCAATTTTTACCAGACCTTGAGGTGCGTTAAAGGTTTGTCCTCTAGTTGCCTCTCTTAAAGTTTTGGTGTTGATTTCTCCGCCCTCTTTGAGAATTTTCTGCATTGCCTGTGCCATAAAGAAGGTTTGCAGATAAGCAGCTTCCATTACCCCGTTGGTAACGCGGCTATCACCAAATTTTTCTTTAAACTGTTGTACAAAAGCTTTATTTTCTGGGGTATCTACAGTTTGGAAATAGTTAAAGCTAGTATAGTGTCCTTCTGCATATTCGGGTCCCATTGCCTGAATCTCTTCTTCGGTAGTGGGATAAGCCATGATGGGAATCTGGTCGGCAGTAATCCCCGCATCTTTATACTGGCGGTAAAAAGCAGGAATACTATCACCTACCAGGTTACTGAGGACAAAATCTGGTTTGGCTTGCTTGATTTTGTTGATGATGGTGATAAATTCGGTAGTTCCCAAAGCTGCATATTCGTCTCCAACTACGGTACCACCTGCGGTTTCTAGTTCTGCTTTAGCGATACGGTTACTTTCTTTAGGATAGATATAGTCCGAACCGATAAAGAATCCTCTAGGACCAAAGTTTTCGTAGCAGTAGGGAATCGAGTCGGTAATTTGCTGGTTTGGCGCGGCACCAGTATAGAAGACGTTGGAGCTACATTCGTTACCCTCGTAATATACGGGATAGTATAAAATTGAATCTTTTTCTTCAAAAACTGGCAATACTGACTTACGGCTGGCAGAAGTATAACAGCCTAAAACGCACACTACCTGATCTTCGTCAATCAGGCGTTTGGACATTTGGTTGTATAAATCCCAGTTGGAGTCTGGATTTACCACTACCTTCTGAATCTTTCTGCCTTCGATTCCTTCACCATTACCTTCCCAGGGACCAGTGTTAGTATTAATTTGTTCTAGTGCGAGGAAAGTGGCATCCTGTAAAGATTTTTCCACAATGGCGATCGTGCCAGTAGTCGAGTACATTACCCCTACTTTAATCGGATTTTCGCCTAAGTCTTCGTCTCCCGTACTGGTAGCACCTCCAGAACAGGCAGCAAGAATACCAGTACCTACCGCTAAAGAACCATATTTAATAAATTTACGACGACTGTAACCGCCAAATATTGGAGAGCGATTTGGTTTGTTCATGAATTTAACTGTTTAAAAAATTAATGATGTTGCGATTGAATAGATGTTAGTTATAAATGTCAAATGTTTGAGTAATTATGGCGATCGCGACTAGCGACTTTATAGATAAGCTAATAGTCACTAACTATGCCTTAATTGACTTTGGTAGAGTTAAAATACGATCGAACTGCATAGATTACACCTCTTTTAAAACACTTGCATCGCAAAATTAGAGACAATTATCTATCTCTAGACAGACAGAATATACTTGCAGCGTTCTTCATTTTGTAACTTTTAATACAAAAAACTCATTTTTATAAGGTCTTTTTTTATGATAATTCTGTTACCAAAGTTTACCTGTATTTAAGGATTACAGTCGATAATAAGCTATTTAACTATTATTTTTGGCTAAAAGTTTGGTTGACGAAGAATTTTGTAGCTATTTTTACTTTTTATTTTCTCAAAAAGAGAAACTATATGTTTTTAAAAGTAATACTGTTGCTCAAAGCTTAAAAAATATTTTTACAATAATAGAGTTAAATTATTAATCTAAATGCAAATTTAATTGTATTTAAGATAAAAGCAACTGTAATTTAGTAAAATGTTATTGATAGAGTGCTATTTTGTACTCAAAAATATTGCTTTAGCAGCTCGATAAACCTACAACAGCAAGTGTCAAAATATGCCAGAAACTCTCTTCAAAGTAGACTTAACCAAACCAATGGCAGAGCAGGATGTTCCAGGACACAATCGCTGGCATCCCGACATTCCCGCAGTAGTTTCAGTCAAACCAGGAGATGTCTTTCGGATTGAGTGCAAGGACTGGACAGACGGGCAGATTGCCAATAATGACGATCCTGGCGACATCGAAAAAGTAGATTTAAACATAGTCCACGTTCTCAGTGGTCCGATTCGCGTCGAAGGTGCAGAACCAGGAGATATTTTAGTTGTAGATTTACTAGATATCGGCGCGTTACCTGGGGATGAGTGGGGTTTTACAGGCATTTTTTCTAGAGAGAACGGCGGCGGGTTTTTAACCGACCACTTCCCCCAAGCTGCTAAAGCCTGCTGGGATCTTCAGGGTATATACACTAGTTCGCGTCATATTCCAGGAGTGCAGTTTGCAGGAATTACCCATCCAGGCTTAATTGGCTGCGCCCCGTCAATGGAATTGTTGCAGACATGGAACAAACGGGAAAAAGCTTTAGTAGACAAAGGTAACGAAGGCGTACCACCTTGGAAACCGCAAATTCCGCCTCTAGCCGCCCTACCAAACCCAGAACAAGCCGTTTTAGGTACCCTTAAAAGTTCGGAATTCGATCGCGTCGCTGCCGAAGCTGCCCGTACAGTCCCTCCTAGAGAACACGGCGGTAACTGCGATATTAAAAATCTGTCTAAGGGTTCTAAAATTTACTTCCCCGTATATGTAGACGGTGCTAACTTGTCAATGGGAGACATTCACTTTTCTCAGGGTGATGGCGAGATTTCTTTCTGTGGCGCGATCGAAATGTCTGGTTATATCGACCTGCACGTAGATATTATCAAAGGCGGTGTGGAAAAATACGGCATGGTTAACCCTATTTTTAAACCAGGTCCCGTAGAACCGCAATACTCAGAATATTTGATTTTTGAAGGCATCTCCGTAGATGAATTTAGTGGCGAACAGTATTATCTCGACGCACACGTTTCCTATCGTCGCGCTTGCTTAAATGCGATCGAATATCTGAAAAAGTTTGGCTTTACTGGAGAACAAGCTTATCTGTTACTCAGTTGTGCGCCAGTAGAAGGAAGGGTTAGCGGTATAGTAGACATTCCCAACGCCTGCTGTACCCTAGCTTTACCTACGGCAATCTTCGATAAGAATATTTTACCGACCTAAATTTTTAGTACGGGCAAGGCACTGCTTTGCCCAACCGACTGCCAATATTAATTAAAAAATATGCCGATATATGAATTTCGCTGTAATAACTGCGGAGAATTTGAGGCTTTACGCAGTTTAGCCGAATATAATTCACCCATAGACTGTCCCAACTGTGGCAAAGCCGCATCTAAAATTTTTTCCGTACCTAACGTCAATCTCAACTCTGGTAGTCTGTCGTCAATTGGAAAATCTAAAGAACCAAGATTAGTCAAACAAGAAGCTAGAGAACCAGCAAAACCCCGTTTGCAGAGTGCGGCTAGCAGTAGACCTTGGATGGTTTCACATTAGTAAAATTACAAGATATTAGTAAGACTTTGTATCATTTCTCTCAGTTCTTTATCCAAATCTACTCTTTATATTAATCTTCGCCAATTATCGTTGCTAATGAATAAGGTCTGCTTTTAGGAAAACGATCGCGTAATTCCGTTTTTTTAATTGCACCCTTTAAAGCTCTGCTGTAGATATAGTCGAGGCGATCGCCCAACGCTTTGGTTAGATTGGTAGTCAGTTTATTGCTTAGTTGAAATTGAAAATTAACTATTTCAGATCGCCAGTGACGGCGGTTCCACTCAGATTCCTCGATCCAGTAATCGATTAACAGTAAATGTAAAATTATTTGGTAGGTAAAGCTTTCTACCGCTGCTTTATCTCCCCTTACCAACTCTTCTAGTTCCTCAATTAAATTTTCTACATCTAATGTATTGAAGGAGCGCGATCGCAAAGCAGCAATCTGCATTTCCAGCCATTCATCGCGCTCAATTTTTATCTTCATCGCTGTTATCTTTAAACAAGTTCGGTCGGCTATGTTTTAAAAAATTAATTTCAATTTACTATAGTTGTATTTGTAAATCTCTAATTAAAATTTGTCGCTGCGCTTCGTTATTTTCGCGATCGCGATCGACGTTATTTTTTAAAGCGACTACAGCCTTGGTCAATAGTTTGAGTTCTTTTTGTGTACATATTATACCAAATTACCTACTCTATCTTTCTTCGCTGACATTAATAAGCTGACATTAATAAATAGGAATAAAAACTACAGCAATCCAAGATCTTGTAAACAGAGTCGAGTAACTTCTATCCTGGCTGCGGGGTCGATTTCCGATTTCATATCTAGATTAGTAGCAAAGAAATAAACGTTATCATCTTGTTCTAAGTAACCTACATACCAACCTACGTTACTTGCCCATCCCGTTTTGCCTCGAAGTGTGTAATTAGGTGTTTGTTCGACAATTGCAATATCTTTAACTATATCTATAGTCCTCTGAGAAAAAGGCAAATTATTTTGATATAGACGACGCAGAAAATCAATTTGCTGCTTGGGAGTAATTCGTAATTCTCCCTCTAGCCAAAAGCGATCGATATCTTCTGGGCTACCAATATTTTGATTGCCGTATTCTATTTGATTGACAAAATTCTGCATTCTTTGATGTCCGATTTTACGTGCTAGCACTTGATAAAACCAGACAGCAGAATATTGAAAAGCCAAACGAATATTTAAATCTTGATTCCATTCTTCTATAAAGGAACCATTAAAACCTCTTTCTATGCCATCCCAAGTAAGAACAGCCACATCGTCTTTTATTACTCCCGTTTCTAAGGCAATTAAAGAATTGGGAATTTTGTAGGTAGATGCAGGTAGAAAAGCAGAATTGTTGCGGTTGGGGTTGTGTTCGTAGACAAAATCGCCATTAAGGTCATAAATAATAATCGAACCATCAATCCCTAATTGCTGGAAATGTCGCCTAAAATTAACCATTTGTTGCAGTTCGGGTTCTTGAGAATAAACTCGATGTTCTGTTACCAACCAACTGCCTAATATAGCCAAGATTGCCAATAATAAAAGACTCAACAGTTTTTTCATAGTTACTCCTCCAATTGAAATAATCTATAAATTTATTTGGGTATTTTGACAAGCTTATCTATTGTGTAGAACAATAAATATTTGTCCTCTGCAACAGATTAACGCGATCGCCATGACTCAACTATCATTTAATGCCATAGCAGCAACTTCTCTCGCTGGCGAATTAATCGATCGCGCCACTGCCAAGGCTATTTTACAGGCACCCGATACGGTGTTGTTAGAACAGTTAGCTGCCGCTTATCAGGTTCGGCATCATTATTGGGGCGATCGCGTCAGACTGCATTTCTTACTTAATGCTCAAAGTGGCTTGTGTCAGGAAGACTGCAACTATTGTTCTCAGTCAAAAATTTCTGGTGCCGAGATTGATAAATATCCTTTACTAGCTAAAGAAAAAATCGTCAAAGCCGCAGATCGCGCAGCCGAACTAAAAGCGGGAACGTTTTGTATGGCGATTTCGGGGCGATCGCCTTCTGAAACGGTATTTGCTAATGTATTAGAGGCATTTAAAGCCGTTAAAGCCAAACATGATTTAAAAATTTGTGCCTGTTTGGGACTATTGAGCGAGTCACAAACGCAGCGTTTGGCAGCAGTAGGAGTAGATCGAGTCAACCATAACCTCAACACCTCCGAAAATCATCACGATAATATTTGCAGCACTCATACCTATCGCGATCGCGTCGCCACGATTAAAAACGTGCAAGCCGCAGGTATTACTACCTGTTCTGGCGGTATTGTCGGCATGAACGAAGCTGACGACGATATTATAGATTTGGCGTATGCCCTCAGAGAGTTAAACGTCACCAGTGTACCGATCAATTTCTTAATTCCCATTGCAGGAACTCCCCTAGCCGATGTCAACCAATTAAATCCCCGTCGCTGTTTGCGAATTTTATGCCTGTTCCGCTTTATTCTGCCCTCTCAGGAAATTAGAATTGCTGGGGGTAGAGAAGTTCACTTGCGATCGCTCCAGCCTTTAGGACTGTATCCAGCCAACTCTATTTTTGTCGGTGACTATCTAACCACCGCAGGACAAGCAGCACGCGCAGACCTAGAAATGATTCACGATGCGGGATTTGTCTTAGAAGCACCAGATGGATCTGTTTTAGAAGAGTATGTTTCGGTAGCAGGTTAAATATTTTTTTAGCGATCGCTAGCTAAAAAACATGGTAATAGGGTGGCTTCAATGTCAGAAAATAAGTATGTCTTTACCGATACTCAACTTAACTCCGAACTAGAACGGCTCAGGTTGCTAGAGAAAGTTTGCGATCCTCTTAGTAAGCGTCTAATTTTAGCTACAGGTATTACAACAGGTTGGCAGTGCTTGGAAGTAGGTGCGGGTGCGGGATCGATAGTTAGATCGATGTCAGAAATTGTTGGCTCGTCTGGTAGAGTTATTGCCGTAGATATCGACACTCGCTTTATAGAAGATATATCACTACCTAATGTAGAAATTATTAGAGATGATATTCGCAATCCAAATTTATCTTTAACTAAAAATTCATTCGATCTAATTCATGTCCGCAACGTTTTAATTCACCTCGCAGATTTTCGGGTAGCTTTATCGAGAATATTAAATTTACTAAAACCTGGAGGTTGGTTAGTAGTTGAAGAACCAGATTTTTCCGCTACCAGAGCGATTTACGGTAATAAGCAAGACTGTCAGGCTGTAGATAGGGTGAATCAAGCTATTCGTCAAATGTTTAGCGATCGCGACTTAAATTATTCTCTAGGTGTTCTATTACCTTCTATGTTTCAGCAACTCGGCTTGCAGATACATACAGTAGAAAATGACGTTCCTATAGTCAATGGTGGTTCTAACGTAGCAACAATGATGAACATGTCGGCAACGCAATTGAGAGAAAAATATCTTGCTACTGGCAAAGCTAGCGAAGAAGATATAAAAAACTATTGTCAATTTGCAGAAGATTCTAGTTTTTGGGCTATTTATGTTGCTACTGTAGGTGTTGTCGGTCAACACTAATTATTTTTTGTAAGTCCAATCGAATTTTACTAATTCTTCTACTACTTCCATACCTTCGGCAACTATGAAGAATAGTATGCGCTTAATACTAGTACTTGTTTCAGCTTCTATACAGTAAACTATGTCTTCTGGATATAAAGCTATTTGCTTGGAAATGTTTGCAATCTCACTTTCATTTGCCACTCTAAATATTGGATAACTAAAATCAGTAGGTAGGGAAATATAACTTACTTCAAAAAAAGTTACTTTGACTTGGTAATAATAAGCAAAATCAAAACTGCCAGTAAGTATCAAATTAACAGAGTTATATTGCTCAATTCTGAAATCATTAATGTTGGTTTGATTAGCAATTTTGTTTATTCGTTCAAAGTCATTATTCATTTAGTAGTTTTTGTTTATATTATGTGCTTGCACGGCTAATTATTTATCTTTATAGCTTTGCTAACTCAAAAACATGTTTATAAGGTATGAGGTACAAAAATGGCTGAAGCGATCGCCAGAACCGATAAAATACAATCTAAGTAACTATAATATTAATATCCAACGGCAAGATCGAGCTATGGTTACAACTCCTTCTAAACCCATAAGTATAGGCGAGTTTCTAGCATTACCAGAAACTAAACCCGCCAGTGAATATATCGATGGGAAAATTTTTCAAAAACCAATGCCGAAAGGAAAACACAGTACGATTCAGACTGAATTATCGAGTGCCATCAATGTTGCTCTTAAACCTCAGAAAACGGCTCGTGCATTTACCGAACTAAGATGTACCTTCGGTGGACGTTCTACTGTACCCGATGTAACTGTATTTACTTGGGACAGAATACCTCGCGATGATAATGGTGCGATAGCAGATTCGTTTCAAGCTGCACCAGACTGGACAATAGAAATTTTATCTCCCGAACAGAGTCAAACCAGAGTCACTAAAAATATTCTTCATTGTTTAGCTAATGGTACACAATTGGGATGGTTAATCGATCCGAAAGAACAGTCAGTATTGGTTTATTTTCAAGGGCAACAGCCAGTATTCTTTGAGGATGCTAAAGATATTTTATCCGTACCCGACTTTGCTAAAGCTTTTAAATTAACTCTAGATGAATTATTTGGTTGGCTATTGGAGTGATAGAGCAATTACGCTCACACTTAGCTTTATTAGACTAGTTTTCGTCTAATTCTACTCTATAGGTAGAGCCTCCTACCGTAACGCGATCGCCTCAAACAATGACGCAATCAAATTAATATATACTAAAAATATATATTAATTTTGGGTAAATTAATAATGGAAACGGCTAAACTTTTTCAAAATGGCAAAAGCCAAGCGGTTCGGCTGCCGAAAAAATATCGTTTTTCAGGAGACAAGGTTTTAATTAAGCGCGTTGGTAATGCTGTGGTGCTTTTACCTTATGAAAATTCTTGGGAAACTTTGTTTGATAGCTTAGAACAGTTTTCTGATGACTTTATGAGCGATCGGCAGCAGCCAGAAGAACAAGAACGAGAAACTGCTTTTGAATGAAATTTTTACTAGATACCAATATTTGTATTTACATCATTAAGCAAAAGCCACTAGAAGTATTGCAAAAATTTAACGCTTACGATTTAGGAGATATTGGTATATCTTCTATTACCGTTGCCGAATTAGAATTTGGCGTTCAAAAAAGTCAGTTTCCAGAAAAAAACAGGCAAGCATTAACACAATTTTTACTACCGTTGACAGTAGTAGATTTCGATCCTGCTGCTGCTGCGATGTATGGTATGGTTCGAGCAATATTAGAAAAACAAGGAACGACTATCGGTTCTTTAGACACTTTGATTGCCGCTCATGCTCTTAGTTTAGAGTTAACGCTAGTAACTAATAACACTAGAGAATTTAGCCGCGTACCTAATTTAAAGTTAGAAAATTGGGTTAGTTAACATTCGCTTTCGTGAATTTATTTATCGTTTAGTTCTACTCTATAGGTAGAGCCTCCTATCGTAACGCGATCGCCCGTTCTTAATTTTTTGCCGCGTCTAGTTTCAACTTCCCCGTTTACCTCAACTTCTCCTTGCTGAATCATAATTTTTGCTTCGCCACCAGTCATGGTAATTGCCTGCCATTTTAAAAACTGGTCGAGTTTGATGTGAGGTTGGGATTGTAAATTTTTATCGGTCAATTTTTGCTTGCTCATAACATAGTATTTCGTTTTCAATTATTACAATCCTAAATCGACAGCGATCCGATGACCGCAACTCATACCAGAAAAAGCAACGGCATTTAAACCCTGTCCTGGAAAAGTGCTATCGCCGACACAATAAAGTCCTGATATAGCAGTACGGTTAAAAGGCATACCGAGCAAACCAGCTAATTTGCGACTGGGTATGGGTCCATAAGTACCATCCTGTCTATTTAAAAAACGGCGATGGGTACGAGGCGTTCCGATTTCCTGGTAGTCTATAGCTGCTTCTAGTTCGGGAAAAATTGCTTCCAGGCGATGGATTAACTTAGCTGCTGCCGCTTCTTTTTTCTCTCGATATGCTTGGGGGGTTAGTCCTTGCCAGTCCTCGATCCAGCTAGGGGTAAAGGTGTGAATGATATGATGTCCTGCGGGAGCCAAACTAGGATCTAATAAAGTAGGAATCGAAACAAAAATAGTCCCTTCTGCTGTTTCCATGTCTTTCCAGTCTTCGAGTAGAATGTGATGACATTCCGTTCCTGTTGGTAAAACTTCGGCTTTTACACCCAAATGTAAGTTTAAAAAACTAGGAGATTTTTGATATCTCTGCTGCCATCTCTTTTCTTTTTGGGGTATTTGTTCGGGGGAGACAAGTTTGCCAAAGGTATCCCAACGAGTGGCATTAGAAACAATGCGTTTGGCGCGGTATTCTTTGCCGTCGGTTAGTTTTACTCCTACTGCTTTGCTATTCTCAATCAAAATCTCTTTTACTCTGGCTTTATAGCGAATTTGTCCTCCTGCTTTTTTTAAACCCTCAACTAATTTTTGAGCGATTTGCCCCACACCACCTTTAGGATAGTTAATACCTCCATAATGGCGATCGCTAAAAACCATACCTGCGTTGATCGTTGGCGTATGGGATGCAGGAACTACCGACCAGCAATAACACTCCATATCGATAAATTTGAGCAGTTTAAGATCGCTAATATAGCGACGGGCTAAATCGCCAACATTTTGAGGTAAATATTTTACTAAGCCCAAGCAGGCAAAAGGATGCTGAAAGAATACTCGCATCAAATAGCGCGGTTCTTCTAAAGAAAGTAGTTCCATCGCGTTGAGACAGTTAAATACTTGCCAGCATTCATCGTAAAAATGTCGAATTCCTTTGGCTTCGTGGGGGAAAATCGCAATTAACTCTTGTAAAAACTGTTCGTAATCTCGATAAACTTTGAGTTCCAGGTTGTCAGGTAGATGGTAGTGAATTTGAACGGGATCGGGTATGGTTTCGATTTCCATATCCACAGCTTGTAAGGCGCGGGTTAATAAATTAGTCGTGCCGCGATCGCCAAAGCCAAAAATCATCGACGCGCCAACGTCGAAGCGATATCCTTCACGCTCGAAATAACCCGCACTACCACCAGGAATTACATAGCTTTCTAAAACTAATACCTTGGCTCCTTTTGCTGCTAATTGGGTAGCCGTCACCAAACCCCCAATACCAGAACCGATAACTATTACATCTAATTTATTAACAGTAGAAGCTGCTGCGATCGCATTCATAAATAGTTAGTTATTAAAATATTGTTCGAGATAAATTCAGATATATAGTTTATCGTCTTATCGGCGAGTGTATTTTTTTGACCGTATGTTTTACATCATTATGGGCGTAGCTGGTTCTGGTAAATCTACTGTAGGGCGGCTACTTAGCGATCGCACTGACATTCCTTTTTACGATGCGGATGATTTTCATCCTCAAGCCAATATCGACAAAATGAGTCAGGGCATCCCTTTGAACGATAAAGATCGCCGAGCTTGGCTACTAAAGCTTAGAGATTTTATTGCTGAGACTTTAGCTGCCGAGCAACAAGGAATTTTAGCATGTTCGGCATTAAAATCGGATTATCGTCAACTACTTGAGAGCGATCGTGGTTGCGTAAGCAAGTCGTTAGACTCAGCGTACCCTTCGGGTAATCGCGCCAACAAAATTACCTGGATTTATCTGCGTGGTGATTATGAGCGCATCAAACAGAGAATTCGCCAGCGTCACGATCATTTTATGAAAGAAGATATGTTACGCAGCCAATTTGAGGCTTTAGAAGAACCCGAAGCAGCTATAACTATCGATATTTCTTACTCTCCAGAAGTTATCGTGGAGCAAATTATAGCTCGGAGCGATCGCCAGCAAAAAAAATAAATTCAATCGGAAACTATTGCCAGATGAACGATCGCATCACCCTGATTGACTAAGGGATTTTGAGTATAGCTAATTACGATACCATCAACGCTAGCGCGAACGATGACCCTTTCTTCGCCAAAAGCATCGGCTATCGAACCTAACTGCTGTTTTTTGCGTACTTTTGCCCCTAGTTCTACTTCCAGATAAAAAATGCCCGCTCGTGATGCTCTTACCCACTTACTCTGACGAGTTTCCTTTGAGGATGTAACGGCAGGAACAGTCTCGAACCGATACATTTCCAGACAGTCCATTACTCGCATAATTCCTGCTACGCCTACTTCTATTGCCTGTCGATCGAAACGCAAAGCCTCTCCTGCTTCATACAGTAAAACGGGTATACCCTTTTTAGTTGCTGCTTGGCGCAGAGAACCATCTCGCGTCGTAGCGTGCATGATTATTGGCGCGCCAAAAGCTCTAGCACAGCGATAAGTATCCTTATCTTTGAGGTTGGCACGAATTTGAGGTAGATTGATGCGATGTACTGCTGCCGTATGTAAATCGATACCGTGAGTACTGCGATTTACTACTTCTCGCATAAATAAATTTGCCAGGCGAGAAGCTAAAGAGCCAGTTTCCGAGCCTGGAAACGAACGGTTTAAATCTCTTCTGTCGGGAAGATAGCGCGACTGTTCGATAAAACCAAAAACGTTGACGATAGAAACAGCAATAATCGTACCTCGTAATTTATCTGGCTGTATCTTTGCTAAAACCTCGCTAATTATTCTGACCCCATTAAGTTCGTCGCCGTGAATTGCCGCACTCAACCACAGTTTGGGTCCTGGTTCGATACCGTTAATAACGGTCACGGGAAGCGACAACAGAGTCTGAGTAGATAAACGACTTACGGGAATATCCAAGCGTCGCAACTGCCCAGGAGGTATTATTTCTTTAGCTATTTCGATCTCGTTAGCTGTCAATCGGTCAATTCCTTAGTTCAGACTAATATTTTATGCGATCGCGAGTTTTATTTGGGGTAGCATTAGCAGCGACGTATTCGATAATTTTCCCCGCTACATCTACATTAGTTGCTTTTTCGATTCCTTCAAGCCCAGGTGAAGAATTAACTTCCATAATTACGGGACCGTGATTGGAACGCAGCAAATCGACTCCTGCAACTCTCAATCCCATAGCTTTAGCTGCTCGAATTGCAGTACTTCTCTCTTCTGGGGTTAGCTTGACTCTCTCTGCCGAACCACCGCGATGGAGGTTAGAACGAAATTCACCTTCTGCACCCTGGCGTTTCATGGCTGCTATTACTTTGCCACCAATGACAAAACAGCGTAAATCTGCTCCCTTGGCTTCTTTGATAAATTCTTGGACGAGAATATTTGCATCTAAACCGCGAAAGGCTTCAATTACCGATTTGGCTGCTTGTTGAGTTTCGGCTAACACTACCCCAATTCCCTGAGTTCCTTCCAACAGTTTAATTACTAAAGGCGCACCACCCACAGTTTCGATTAAGCCGTCAATGTCCTGGGTAGCGTGGGCAAAGCCAGTAACGGGAAGCCCCAACCCTTCTCTAGCTAAAATTTGCAGACATCGCAATTTATCGCGAGAACGAGAAATAGCCTGAGACTCATTAGCACTAAATACTCCCATTACCTCGAACTGTCTGACCACAGCCGTACCGTAGAAAGTTTTGGAAGCACCGATGCGAGGAATAATAGCATCAAAATTTTCTAAAGGTTTGCCGCTATAAACTACTGTCGGTCGCTGTGAAGTAATATTCATGTAGCAACGCAAGTAATTAATTATTTTTACTTCATGTCCGAGTTTCTCTCCTGCTTCTTTCAAACGATTGGTGGAATAGAGGGAAGAATTTTGAGACAGAATTGCTATTTTCATTATCTAGTTACCGATTGCTGTATATAATTCTATTTTTCTCGATGATGACTGCTTTGAATAAAAGATTTACCTGGGTCTACTAAAAATTGACGGCGCAGTGCTTGTCTTCCAAGTAACATCCGAAAGCCCATAACGTCTCTGTTGGTTAAAGTAAGCTCGATTGTCCAAGTCTTTTCTCCTAGCTTTATCCCTGTCAAAATTACTGGTCTGAGTTGGGCAACTCCCCCCGAATTGCGAACTTCTCTGTATTCTAATAGTTCGGCTTCTGTGGTTATCGTAGTTTTACTGTCACGCTGAAGGGGGTGAACCTGAAAACGTATTATCTTCTTATCGTCACGCTCGAAGTTTTCTAGATGAAAGGCGTGTAAAGCTGAAGAACGCGCTCCCGTATCAATTTTGGCTTTGATCTTACCGATTCCCAATTCTGGCAAAGCAATAATTTCTCTCCAGCCGATAATAGATGGTTGTTTGATACTCGAACGTAGTTGTTTTGGATTGAGATTCACAAAAATTTTAGACTATTGCTAAATACTGAATACCTTCAGTATTATGGCTTACTTGCGGCGGTAGAGCCACAATAGATTTTAGAGCTTACCTTTTGAGCTTCAACAGTTTTTAGTAAATACTTTTTATCATAGATAAAGCGATAGAAATAATTTAACTAATCGATTGGCAATGAATTTACCCCCAAAACTAAATAAATCTGCTCTTTGGCAAAAGTTAACTTGGGTAATCGACCCCGTTAAATATTTAGAAACAGCCGCTAGACAATGTCCAGACTTATACGCGGCTGATATAATCGGCTTTGGTGGCAAGTTTATAATTGTCAATCATCCCGAAGCAATTCAAGAAATTCTAACTAGCAATCGTCAAAAGCTGTTTGCTTCCTCTCAAGATAATGCCTTGTTAAAGCCACTTGTAGGCGATCGCTCGGTAATCTTACTAGAAGGCGATCCCCACAGAAAACGGCGCAAGCTGCTGTTACCTCCTTTTCATGGTGAAAGGATGGAAACTTATAGTCAATCTATTGTCGAACTAACTAATGATGTTTTTGGCAAGTTAAACCCTGGCGAGGAATTTACTGCTAGAGATTTAGCTCAAAGTATTTCTCTACAAACTATCTTGAGAGTAGTTTATGGTTTAGCTGACAGCAATCGCTACCAACAATTAAGAGGCTTGATTTCGGAAATGACAGAAGTGTTTCGTTCGCCTCTAACCTCGGCATTTTTGTTTTTTCCCTGGCTGCAACAGGACTGGGGTGCATGGAGTCCCTGGGGCAATTTCGTGCGTGTGAGAGAGGCTGTAGATAAAATAATTTATGCTGAAATTGCCGAGCGGAGAGAAACCAATAATCTTGACGGAGAGGATATTCTTTCAATGCTAATGTCGGCTCGCGACGAAACAGGTCAACCGATGAGCGACGGCGAACTGCGCGATGAATTGATGAGCTTGATGTTTGCAGGACACGAAACTACGGCTACAGCGATCGCCTGGGCATTATATTGGGTTCATCATTTACCAAAAGTAAAAGCTAAGTTACTCGACGAAATCGCTAGTTTGGGAGAGTCACCAGACCTAATGACGATTTCCCAAGTACCTTACCTCGATGCCGTCTGCAAAGAAACCCTGCGAATTTGTCCCGTAGCTATGCTGACTTTTCCCAGAGTAGTAAAGCAATCGATGCAGTTACTAGACTACGATTTGGAACCTGGAAGCGTTTTGATGGGCAATATATATTCAGTGCATCAACGAGAAGACATTTATCCGCAAGCCAAACAATTTAAACCAGAACGCTTTTTGGAACGTCAGTTTACTTCTGGAGAATTCGTTCCCTTTGGCGGTGGAGCGCGTCGCTGTATTGGTGAAGCTTTGGCTAAATTTGAACTAAAATTAGTTGTGGCTACGGTAGTTGCTAATCATCAATTATCTCTAGCCAGCAATCGACCCGAACGACCTCGTAGACGCGGGGTAACTCTGTCTCCTGCCAACGGCGTAAAAATGATGTATCGAGGCAAAAGAACTTCTAGAGCGATCGCCAAGAGCAATGTTGCTGTTTAACTTTCGGTTAGTAGTTAGTAGTTAAAAAATCAAACTAAAAACTAAAAACTTTTTTAACTAAAACTTTTTGCCAATAAAGGTAATAATAAAGTCACAAAATAATAGACCAAAGGGGCAGTAAAAACGTAGCTATCGGTTCGGTCTAAAATCCCTCCGTGACCTGGAATTAACTGTCCCGAATCTTTTACTCCTGCATCCCGTTTCATCATCGACTCGGTTAAATCTCCTAAAAGACTGGTAACACCGATTAGAATACCCAACAGCAAACCGCTAAACTGCCACGCAGGCAAACAAAAATACCAGGCACCTAACTCGGCAACCAATAAACTACCGCCTATACCAAATAAAGCTCCTTCTACAGTTTTCTTTGGACTGATATTAGATAATTGCGTGCGACCAAAACTTTTACCCATCGTGTACGCACCGATATCTGCTGCCCAGATACAGGCCATAACTAAAAAAGTCAGAGTTAAAGCAGCGGGAAACTGACTGGGATTTGCCCAGGATTCTGGCCAGTAACCGTTTAGTGGTAAATTACTCAAACTGGCACTATTAGGCAAACTTACTCGCAAACGCACCCAATATGTAGGTAAATAGCCGCCATAAAACAAACCTAGAATCGAACTGGCAATGTCGGCAATAGTCGCCATTTTGGGCTGAAAAAGTAAATAAAAACAAATTATCGTTCCCCCCAGGCAAAAGGCTGCATCGGTAATGCCTGGAGTAATAATTGCGCTAATTAATAAGATTTGCGATACTACTAAAGTTGTTTTTCCTGCGGGTTCGATCCCTTTAGCGCGAACTAAACGAAAATACTCTAGCTGTCCTAAAAAAATTATAATACCGATACCGATAGCAAAATACCAGCCTCCAAGAATAATCATTCCCAAAGCTAGGGCGATCGCTACTAAACCACTAATAATACGGGTCAATGACATAATGGGTTGCTGTTTATTTCATAAGAAAAAAGAAAAATAAAAATTCAGGTTAAGATAGCCTTATGAAAGGTTAACAAATAAAAATTACTGAGTAAAGCTATATATAAAGGTATCAAAAATCCAGTTTTCAACTCACTTATACTTTATCAGTCAAATCTTTTCTCCACTAAGAATAAACATTGGGTTGACGGCAGCAAAAGTTTGCTGAATACCTCTGGTTTCTAAACGATTGACGGCAGATTGAACTACTTCTATATTACGTGCCTGTAATTCTGCTAAACCTCGAGAAATAACATATAAGTTTTCTAAGTTATTAACGGTGGCAACAATTCGCCCTCCAGTTTCAAGATATTTCCAAGCTTGTTTGAGTATATCCTCGATTGGCTTGCCTCCTTCTAAACAGACCAAATCGGGTTTGGGATTTAAATCTTGCAGACATTCTGGCGCGCTGCCTTCTACTATCCGCACGTTTTTAACGCCAAAAAGTTCGCAATTACGTTCGATTAAGCTAGCAACTTCTTCGTCTCTTTCGATAGCAATAATTTCACCTTCAGGGCAGAGTAAGCCCATTTCTACAGGAATAGTGCCAGTTCCCGCTCCGATATCCCACAGTACCGAGTTTGGCTTCATTCTTAAAGACGAAATTAGCAAAATACGAACCTCTCTCTTACTCAAAGGAATACCAGGAAGGCGAGCAAATAGTTGGTCTGGAATACCAGGCGTTTTATAAGGCCAAAGCATGATCTTTGATTGATAAACAGCTATCGAAACTTAGCAACCGAACAAATTTTTGGCAAACTACGCAACCCTCTTAAACTTTTTGCACGAATCATTCGATTACTTTAATTGTTTTTAGAGTGGGATCGCTTAAACCTGTTATCATACCTCCTAAACTGGCGATTTGCTGTAAATAATCTATAGTTCTAATGGTAATCTTTTCTCCTGGCATAAGTAAGGGAATTCCTGGAGGATAGGGGCAAATTAGTTCGGTACAGATGCGATCGCTTGCTTGTTCGATAGGAACAGCTTTACTCTCAGCAAAGAAAGCCTCTCTAGGAGAAATTGCGGTGCGGGTAATGGGTAATGGGTAATGGGTAATAGGTAATGGGTAATGGGTAATGGGTAGTTGCAATCGCGAAAGGGTTTGAAAACCAGCAATTAGTTTATCGATATCTTCAGTGGTATTACCAAGAGAAATAATAAAAGTAAGATGATTGATAAGCGGTAATTCACAGGTGACTCCTAACTGCTGGTGTAAAATTTCATCGGCAGCAAAGCCAGTCATACCAAGTTGCGAAACGTTAATTGTCAATCTAGTGCGATCGCACCAGGTAACACCAGGCTGTTTAGCTGGTTGAAATACCGAAATCTTAGGAATCATCTCTAGATGACTGCGGGCTGTTGTTGCTAAGTTTAAAGTCCGCTCCATCAATTCGGTTCCTTGAGTTGCCATTTGCTGTCTGGCTGCATCGAGAGAAGCCAGCAAAATATAATTTGGACTGGTAGATTGGACTAACTGCAAGGCTTGGCTAATTCTTTGGGGTGCGATCCGTTTACTTTGAAGATGAAGCATGGAAGCTTGAGACATAGCACTCAAAACCTTATGAGTAGACTGTACGGTTAAATCGGCTCCAGCACTGAGGGCTGAAGGAGGTAGATCTGGGTGAAAAGCAAAGTGCGCTCCGTGAGCTTCATCGACTAATAAGGGTAAATTATATTGATGGGTAATGTTAGCGATCGCTTCAATGTCGCCACACACACCCTGATAGGTTGGATACAGCATCATTACGGCTTTACTATCGGGATGCTTTTCTAAAGCTGCTTTAACAGCTTCTGGAGTAATGCCGTATGCCAAACCTTCTTGACTATCGTAGGCGGGATTGATGAATATAGGTAACGCACCAGAAAGTACTAAGCCCGAAATTGCTGAAGTGTGAATGTTTCTGGGCAGAATAATTTTGTCATTAGGATTGCAAGTTGCTAAAATTGCTGCCGCAATACCACAGGTAGAACCATTAACTAAAAACCAAGTCTTTTCTGCACCAAACGTCTTAGCTGCTAGTTGCTGCGCTTCATTAATTACACCTAGTGGTGCAAATAAATTATCGAGTTCGGGTAATTCTGGTAAATCTGCGGCAAATACCGAGCGATCGCATAATCTTAAAAGTTCGCTATTTATTCCCATTCCTCTTTTATGACCTGGAGCATAGAAAGCAGCATGAGGTTTGTTTGTAGCCTGTAGCAACGCTTTGATTACAGGGGTTTCACTCCAGAATTTTTTAGAAAACAAAGTCATCACTTATTACTTGTAATCGTTTAAATTGCAACGGTTATAGATTTGCAAATAATCGAAGTTTTCGAGCTTTAAATTTATTTGACCTCAGCTTTATATAATTTAGTTTTTGCTTAAAGATTGAGTAAAAATCAGGTTTCGACATCGTATTATAAGTGAATTTTCTGATATCTTTTAGTGAGTAGTTATTCTTAACTTTATCACCTCTTGATAAATACTTCTGAAAATATTATTAATTACGCAAAAGCTCATGCAATTATTAAAAAAGTCTTGTCAAACAATGGCAAACCAGAATGACAGTAATCAAAAAAAAATTTTATTAGTAGATGACGATTTAGCACTAAGAAGTTTAATTTGCCGCTTTTTAATTTATCACAATTATGAAGTCAAAACTGCATCCGATGCTAAAACGGCACGCCAAATTTTCAAAGATACTCAGCCAGAATTGGTAATTTTAGACATTAATTTACCCGACGATACGGGGTTAAATTTATGCCAAGAAATGCATCAACATAATGCTGCCGTTGTCATGCTAACTTCAATGGAAGATAGTAGCTATATTTTAAAAGCATTTGAAAAAGGAGCAGACGATTACATTACCAAGCCTTTTAACCTGGAAATTCTTAAAGCTAGAGTAGATGCTGTAATTAGAAGAAATAATGGTTCTAGTTTCAGTTTAAACAATGCTAATACGATAATTCACGATAATCTTAAAATAGATCTTAGTCGCAGACTAGTAATAGTAAATAATCAAAAAATAGCCTTAACCGCTCTAGAATTCGATCTGCTATATTTTTTAGCCAGTAATCCCAATCAAGTTTGGGATCGAGCCAAACTAATCTCTGCTATTTGGAACAAAAATGATTACGATGGAGAAGATCGTAAAGTAGATATTCACATCGGTCGTATTCGTAAAAAAATTGACGATCTCGAAGGAAAATTCATTAAAACTATCTGGGGTAGAGGTTATATGTTTGAAATTCCCACTTCAGATACACTAGAATTAGCAGACTGAAGCCGTTAATTAAATAAAACTACTGATGTTAAAAGCTGGAATTGTGGGATTGCCTAACGTCGGCAAATCTACTTTGTTTAATGCCTTGGTTGCTAACGCTAAGGCAGATGCTGCCAATTTTCCTTTTTGTACGATCGAACCCAATGTTGGCGTGGTTTCTGTACCCGACGAGCGTTTGGATGTTTTAGCAAAAATTTCCAGTTCGGAAAAAATCGTACCGACGCGAATTGAATTTGTCGATATTGCTGGTTTGGTAGCGGGTGCGAGTAAGGGAGAAGGATTGGGCAATCAATTTCTGGCTAATATCAGAGAAGTCGATGCGATCGTTCATGTCGTTCGCTGTTTTGACGACGATGATATCATTCACGTCGCAGGTTCGGTCGATCCCGTTCGCGATATCGAAATAATTAATTTGGAATTATCTCTAGCAGATCTCGCTCAAATCGAACGACGTATCGAACGAGTCCGCAAACAGGCAAAAAAAGATGAAGGTGCCAAAACCGAACTGGTAGCTTTAGAAAAGCTTGCTGATTTCCTTAATGAAGGTAAATCTGTCAGACAAGTGCAACTGAACGAAGAAGAGTCGGCAGCGATCGCGCCTTTAGGTTTGTTAACTAATAAACCCGTGATTTACGCTACTAATGTTTCCGAAGACGATCTGGCTGAGGGCAACGACTGGGTACAAGCCGTAAAAGAGTTTGCTGCTACTGAAAATTCCAAAGTAGTGGTAGTTTCGGCACAGGTAGAGTCAGAATTAATCGAACTATCAGAAGCTGAAAAAACTGATTATCTTGCCGCTTTAGGTGTTGCCGAAGGAGGACTCAAATCTCTGATTCAAGCTACCTACGAACTTCTTGGTTTGCGTACCTATTTAACTACAGGAGAGAAAGAAACCCGCGCCTGGACAATTGTAGCAGGGCTTAAAGCTCCCCAAGCTGCGGGGGTAATTCATTCTGATTTTGAAAAAAAATTTATCAAAGCCGAAACTATTAGCTATCAAAATTTAGTAGACTCTGGTTCTAAAGTTGCAGCTAGGGAAAAAGGTTTGATTCGTTTTGAAGGTAAAGATTATGTGGTTGAAGAAGGTGATGTAATTGAGTTTCGGGTAGGAGGCTAGTAGTCTGTCAACTCTATAATTAATAGGTTTAGTTAAGCAAGGGAAGCAGGGGTGCAGAAGGAGCAGGGGGAGAAGCGCAACCTCTAAAATCAATCATTTATTTACCCTTATCAAAAGTTTAAAGATAAAATCTGATATCTAGCGGGAAAATCTCTGAACTCAAGCCGTTACCTCTGCTGGTTTATGAAGTCGAGCCTTAAAGTTTTCGACAAGAAGATTTTGTAGCACTTCTTTAAGTTCGTCACAGGGAACTTTTTTCATAATCTCTTTTCCCAGATGGGCATCTTTACCGACTTTGCCTCCCATCCAGATATCTACTGCTTCGACAGTTTCGCCGTCTTTACGGGCTTTGGTACCAATCAAGCCAATGTCGGCAACTTGCGGTTGACCGCAGGAGTTGGGGCAACCAGTCCAGTGGATACGCACTGGCTTGGGTACTTCTATTTCTGCCTCTAACTCTCGAACTAATTGCAGAGCGCGATTTTTAGTTTCGATAATGGCAAAATTACAAAATTCGCTACCCGTACAAGAAACTAAGGATCGCTGCAAAGGTTCTGGTGCGATCGCAAAACGTTTGCCAATTAGCGGTTCTTCTAAAAAAGTTTCCAAACGCGAATCGGGAATGTAGGGAATAATTAAGTTCTGCTCGACCGTAAGTCGAATTTCGCCATTGCCGTAGACTTCTGCCATTCTCGCCAGATCGAACATTTCTTCGGCATACAAACGTCCGATGGGAACGTGCAGTCCTACATAGTTCAATCCTGGCTGTTTTTGCTGGTAAACTCCAATGTGGTCGCGTTTATCCCAGTCTATTTCATCTTTTTCTGCTGCCGTTTCTAAAGAATGTCCTAACTGTGCTTCGAGTTTTACTCGAAACTTGTCTAACCCCCAATCTTCTATCAGATGCATCAGACGAGACTTCATTCTTTTCGAGCGCGAGGCATTATCTCGATAGACAATTAATGCGGCTTCGGCTAGAGGTACGGCAGTTTCAGGAGCGATCCAGGCATTTAAAGGAACTGCTTCAACATAACTATTTGGAGCAAAATATCCGCCAACGAGAATATTAAATCCGAGTTTGCCATTTTTATAGGCAGGAAGATAAGCCAAATCGTTGATTTCGGCATGAACGGAATTATCGCGGCTTCCAGCGACAGCAATATTAAATTTCCGAGGTAGGTTGCTTAGTTCGAGATTACCTTCACCATTACTGGTAATCATATCTTGAAGATTGCGTACCAAACCCCGCGTATCGATTAATTCAGCAGCATCGATTCCTGCTACTGGAGAACCCGTAATGTTGCGAACGTTATCCATCCCCGACTGCATACTCGTTAGACCAGCTTTTCGCAGTCGGTCGATGATTTCGGGAATATGTTCGAGTCTCATTCCCCGCAGTTGAATATTTTGTCTGGTAGTAATGTCTGCATTGCCTCGATCTTGAAATCCCGAACCAGAACAGTAACGCTGTACGATGTCAGCTAGAGTTCGTATTTGTCCGCTAGTTAAAACTCCGTTAGGAGTCCGCATCCGCAGCATAAACTTGCCTGGTGTTACGGGACGATGAAAAAAGCCAAGCCATTTTAAACCGTGTTGCAGGGCAAATTCGTTTTCTTTTTCTAATGCTTCCCAACCGATTTCAGCAAAATGTTTTAAATCTTGTTTGTATAGTAGAGGATGCTTTTCTGCTTTTGCTTGTTCGACTTTGTTGAGTTTGTTTTTACTCACAATTTTGTTCTCCTATGACAGATAAATTTAGTCATTTGGCAAACAGATTGAGAGGAAAAATATTATTTCCTTGCCTTCGCAAACTATGCGCCTGATTTTAAAGTAGGTAAATCTTTTGTGTTTGCTGTTTAAAGCTTGCTGCTTAAATCTGCTTTATCTACGGTTAGTTTAAAAGAACAGGCAAGATAAATATGTAGAAAATAATACAATTCTTAAATTACTTAAATGTCACAAATAAGTTATTTTTGTTTGCTTCTAGTAATATTAAACATCGCTATTTTTCACATAATAAAGCGAGAGATAGATACTATCCAGCGAAAAATCAGAGCAACTTGCATTCGGCAGGCTACTCTGACTTGTGGATAAAATAAGTTGTGGTAATATTAGTCAAATACAATAAATTCGATCGTTTATTGTTTATCGAGCCGTACCTACTACATTACAGCCTTTAGCGCGTCGGGTCGCGGAGCTTGAATCCGCGACAGGAGACGCAGTGATTTCACTTGCCGACTCTGTTGCCGCAGAATCAGTATAGCTTAAGTAGATATGCTCGGTTGTTTTGTCTCCGTAGGTACGCTTGGTCAAACTCCAGCCAGGATTGAGATCGATCTTTAGAGAACCATCAGCTAAACCGTGAGTTTTACCAATAATTAGTTCTGGTTGTTCGGGATCTCTGTGGGTGCCAATTAGATTTAACTCGCCATCTTTTTCTATTACACTCAATAAATAATCCATGCCATAATCCTCACCGTCGAGGCGAATCGAATAGCTGTTGCTATCCGAACTTCTTTTGCAGGCATTGGTGAAATCAAAATTGAGCAATAAAGGGTCGATTATCGTAGGATTAGCTCCTACTTCTTCCCAACACTTTTTTTGATCGGGAATTTGCTCGACGATCATCAAGTTATGACCGTGTCGATAGGGTGCTGCCACAATGGCAAACTTACTCGAATCTACTTCACGTTCGCCAAAAGATACGGCACGGACGGCTTTTGTAGGAACAAAATTGGCAATAGCTGCCGCAACAATAAATAGTTGCAATACTGGTGAAAGCTTCATGAATCTCCTTGAATCTCAATTTTGGGTTCTTAGGAGACGCAAATAACCATTCACTCCTCTCACAAAAAAAAATTTTTAGGTAATTATTACCAAAGTTTAATTACTACTAATTAAACTCGATGACTACTACTGCAATATAGTCTGAATAATTGTCGATCGCGATCGGTAAATTTACTGTTTTTTGGATTTTTAATAAAGTTAAATTGCCGAAGTTTTGCTTAATGTAGCTGTTTTAAGGCTACTTACTACTTTTTACTTAAAGTAAAAATATTTAATATCCGAAAATTACCCAGATAAATTTGTCAGTAGTTGCTAATATTCGATCGCATTATTACTGAAGACAAATCTATGCAATGAGTATAAAAGATAGTTAAATCCCGTTCGCTTGGAAAACTGTAGTTTTATTTTTAATATCCACTCTCTTTAAAAACTCAACTACGTAACTCAAGAGGCAAAATTTTGGCAGTTGGCATTTTAAGATTACTCGATTGAAAATAGTTTTAAGATTTAACTAGCAAGTATTCGATAAATTAGAAGTAGTCGATCACATTTGGTTTAGTTAACGGTAATCACTCCCTAAATAATGCCTTTATTTCGCCTACTGTCTCTATTTTTGGGTCTTAGTGTAATTCTGGGGCTATCGATCTGGCTGGTAACATCTCTGTACAGACTTTATATCCAAATTTCTTTTACCGCGCCGCTGTTGGCAAATTTACTGCTGCTGCTGCTAATTTTGCTAATTGGTTTGTTAATTGCTGGCTTTATCTACTATTTAAATCGATATACTACTAAAAGCCCTAGAAGAAAGAAACGCAAACGCCGCCCCCAGGTTAGAATACCCGAACAAAAAACCCAAGTCGCTGCCGCAAATCTCAAGGCTTTAAGAAAACAAGTCGGGCAAATACAAGATACCATCGCTCAAAAAGCTTTATTAAGCAAATCGCAGCAAATAGAAGCTGACTTACAACGAGGTGAGGTAAAAGTAGTTGTTTTTGGGACGGGATCGGCAGGCAAAACATCTTTAGTCAATTCATTGATTGGCGAAATAGTTGGGGATGTAAATTCGACGATGGGAACTACTACCAAAGGCGAAACTTACAGCCTGAAGTTAAACGGCGTAGCTAGAGAAATTTTAATTACCGACACTCCTGGGATTTTAGAAGCAGGAATAGCAGGAACCGAACGAGGAGAATTAGCCCGGCAGCTAGCAACAGAAGCAGACTTACTGGTGTTTACCGTCGATAACGATTTGCGCTCGTCCGAATACGAACCCTTAAAAACTCTAGCCGAAATTGGCAAGCGATCGCTCTTGGTATTTAATAAAGTCGATCTCTATGCCGATGAAGATAAAGAGATTATCCTGGCGCGACTCCAAGAAAGAGTAAAATCTTTTATCGCTCCTGTTGACGTGATTGCGATCGCTGCTAACCCCCAACCAGTTCAATTACCAACGGGAGAAATAATCGAACCCGAAGCTGAAATCGTGCCTCTAATCAAAAGACTGGTAGCTGTTTTGAGGGCAGAAGGAGAAGATTTAATCGCCGATAACATTCTCTTGCAGTCTCATCGTTTGGGAGAAGAAGCCAGAAAAATTATCGATCGCCAAAGACGTAGAGAAGCCGAAAAGATAATCGTTCGCTATCAGTGGATTGGAGCGGGAGTAATTGCCGTTACACCCTTACCAGTTGTAGATATGTTGGCAACGGCAGCAGTAAACGCTCAAATGGTGGTCGAAATTGGCAGAATTTATGGTGTGGAATTAGATACCGAACGAGGTAAAGAATTAGCCCTGTCTTTGGGAAAAACTTTAGTTAGTTTAGGAGTAGTTAAAGGTGCAGTGGATTTATTAGCTAAAGCCCTACAGTTTCATGTCGCAACCTATGTAGTAGGCAAAGCTATTCAGGCAGTTTCAGCAGCCTATCTAACCCGTATTGCTGGCAAAAGCTTTGTAGAATACTTTAAACGCGATCTTGATTGGGGGGATGGCGGTATAAGTGAAGTCGTACAGCGACAGTTTCAATTGAGTCGCCGCGATGAATTTATTAAATCGTTCGTCAAAGATGCCATTTCTAAAGTAGTTCAGCCAATGTCCGAAGCCTGGGGAGATGAAGAAGATGATGAATTGGCAGAAGAAGAGATAGAAGTTGAAGAAATGCAGGCAGAATTGGCAGATGATTGGGAGTAGTTAATTCAGTTAAGCAGTGAAAGCAGTAAAAGCAAGGAAGCAGGGAGCAGGGAGCAGGGAGCAGGGAGATTTTTTTGTCCGACTTGTTTTATCCTTGTCCTAAGTATCCTGCTCCAATTCTTTAAAGCCTAGTGCCTGGTACCTAGTTCTTAGTACCTAACTTATAAATTATTTCAAAAGTACTGGTTGTGCATTAACTGCAATACGAAACAGGCTATAGGGTTTTCTTCTTAGATCTTTGCCATTGTGAAAACCAGGCTGTCTGTGTAGCTGATTGGCGGTGAAATAAAGATAGCCATCAGTTGCTAGAGATAGAGTATCTGCCCAAAGTACGTGAGGATCGTACACTAAAGTTTCATCACTACCAGCCATTGCCTGGGGCGATCGCCGACGAATAGCATTATGTTCGTAGTCGGTAATATAAATGCGTCCTTGTGAGTCTGACTCTAAACCATCAGAAGCACCTTTTGCACCCAAGTCTTCCACAGTAGCAGCAACTTTTTTATCACCGAAATTTTTATTAGCTAAAGCGTCTAGACTAACGCTATAAAGATGTCTACCAGAGAGAACGCTATAGTAAAGCTTACTCCCATCATTGGCAATTGCAATACCGTCGGCACCAATTGTCATATAGCTGGGTTCGCCATCAGCAGGTCGATTTAGTAACGGTTTGCCTTCTACTATCGGTACAAAATTTGGTTCGGCTAAAGTCGAAGGATGTTTATTTAGCTTTCGCCAGCTTTTACCAGAGGCGAGATCGACGACAATAATTCCATTTGTGCCTTCAGGAGAAGAATCGGTAATAAACGCCATTCCTTCCTTTCCGCGAGTAAGGTCAAAACGTACATCATTAAGATAGGTTGTGGGTAAAGCTACATCTTTTGGAAACAAAATAGTTTTAAAGACGCTATTGCTTTCTAAATCTACACCAATTAACTTCGCTCCTCCATAAGCAGCAGGTTTAAATAAAGGTCTACCAGTATCTAATATCCATAAGCGATTATCAGGATCTACTACTACGCTTTGCACCGATACTAGATAGTTTTGTAGCTGAGGATTATCGGAATTTATTTCGGCATCAGGATATGGAACTACCCCATTGCCAACAACTTCTCCTACCGTAAAAGGAACATCATCTCCCCAGCGGGGAAAGTTGACAAAAATACGCCCTTGCTGAGATACGGTTACACCTGTAGGCATTGCCCCCTCAAAAGTTGCTACTATTTCTAATTCACCAACAGTCTGAGACTGCGGCAATTCGCTCAACTGTGCTGCTACATCTTTTCCGAACCAGAATAGAACCGCAGTTACCGAGAGCAAAACTAGAGAACGCCAAAACTTAACCATAAAATCAGCAATTATTTACTATCGGACACAATACCAGATATACAAGCTATCTTGCCATTTGAATTATTGTCTGAAGAAAGATATTTCTTTTTCTTCCTTCAAGAATTAATAAAGGAGTCTTTTTGGCGATCGCCACACATAAAAATCGAATACAAAATAATTTTGTTTGAGTATTTATACCAAAATCTATATATTTATACGGAGAAAAATTCTTAAGGTTTTTTCACATTTTCGTAAAAACACAGAAGTAAAGTATCTAGAGAGAATTAAAAATAAAGTTAATAGTTTATTTTGTAATTGAGCTTAATTAATCATGAATCAAACAAAAGCATTTGACCTACGCAATCGTTCCGATTGGGATCTTTTTGTAAACCTGTTCAGTGGTTTTGCAGGAGTAGGTATTGGCGTAGTTATTGGTAGTCTATTGGGATGGATTTGAATTTTGCCAGTTACTACTCAAAAAACAAAATTAGACAAAAAAAAGAGATGACACCTCTTTTTTTTTGTCTTTTTTGAAGTTTAAGAATGTATTTATAAGCTGTAAATTATTTTTGAGAATCTTCTGATTTTTGCTTAGAAAACATATCGATTACAAATTCTGGTACGAGGTCGGGCATTAACTTAGTTTCAATCAAAGAACCCAAACCGTGATGGTCTGGAGCTTCGGATGGAGGGAGAGAACTACTTTTAGTTTCAGATACATCTTCGGTGCTATCTGCTGGCAACCATTTTAAAAATGGCAGGGGAAGCAAGGTAGAAAGATTGGTAATTATTACCAGTATCCACATATTGGTAAAATTTGTTTCTGTAACTCCCAACCAAGCAGTCAATATCGCTCCAAATTCGTGGGATAGCAGACCCGATAAATTCCAAATCGACATCAGCAAAGCAAACAAAGTTGCCTCTATTCCCTTCGGACAAAGGCGAGCCGACCATACCATCATTGGCATCCAGGTAATTTGTCCCATTACCGTAAGGATTAAACTGTCGCCTAAACTAAACCAGTGGTCGTCTATTCCCAAAGCCCTGTTGGCATGAGTGACTAATAATAAAGTTGTCATGCCCAAACCAGCGGCAATAACCGTACTCCAACCTAAAATAGAGCGAAAAGGAACAGTTTTTAAATAGCGTTGAAAAATAAAAATACCAATCAGAGAAGCAACGCTAGTTACCAAACGCACTCTGCCCAAAAATTCTGGCTCGAAACCCAACTCATTAGTAGTAAAAAAGAAAAACGCCGAATCTGCCGTAGGAGTGGCTTGCCAAATAAACAAGAAAGCGACGGGCAACCAAATAGTTTTTTGCTTCATCGTTTTCCAGAGTTGCCTTACCTGTACTGTAACTACAGACTCTGTTTCTTCTTCATCATTATCATTTGAAACTATTTTTTCTTCTGAAATTAACCAGGCAACTATTGCTACTAGCAAAGGAAAAGTAGCAGTTATTTCAAACACGGCACTGTTACTAAAATGCTGTAACAACCAACCGCTAAGATAGGCAGTAATTAAACCTCCAATTGCCGAAGTTCCCCAGCACAACGACTGCAAAGATCCCGCTCTTCCTAAAGATTCTTTTCTAACCCTTTCTACAACTAAAGAATCGACGATGACATCACCAATTGCTACAGAAAGAGAGGTCAGCAAAATTACTGCGGTTGCTTGCAAACCACTATGAACGAGGTTGGCTAATGCCCACCAGGAAGCACTACCCAACAACCCCGATAAGATGAGATAGGGGCGACGACGATAGCCAAATAAAGGCAAGCCGTCAGATAAAAAACCAAAAACGGGTTTAATTATCCAGGGCAGAGAAGCAATACCAGTAAGGGCAGCAACTTCAGCAGGAGACAAGCCCAAATCGTCTTTAAGAAAAAAGCTGACTGCCAAACGTGCCAAACCTAAAATTCCTTGAACGAAATAAACCGTCAGAATGCCTATCAGTTCGGGAGTTATCTCGTAACCCAGAAAAACTTTTTCTCGTACTAGTTGTTTGAAATCTTTTAACTCAAAGGAAGAGTCGGTCATGTATTTTGTTAAAGTTTTATATCTATTACTTAATAATAGGCAATTGTACTGGTAACGTCTCTCGGCTATAAGTTGGATTTAAGCTTACAGCAGTTTTCAATTGGGTAGACAATATTAGTTTTTTATTAGGGAATAGGGAACGGGGAACAGATTGAATTTATTCCATAGTCTATTCAACTGAAAAGTTCAGTAAAGGTTTAAAATCAAATTTTGTTCGGGCGATCGCAATATGAGCAATCATTGAACAGTGTTTACCGAGCCGTTGCTCATTGCTCATTACTCATTGCTAAATGAAATGACCTATATCTATAACTATCCACCGCTAATTTCTGGCACGCTCATCAAACGCTACAAACGTTTTTTGGCAGATATCGAGCTAGCTACAGGAGAAATCATTACCGCTCACTGCCCAAATACAGGACCAATGACAGGAGTTTGCACTCCTGAAAGTTCGGTTTTGATATCTAAAAGCGACAATCCCAAACGCAAGCTGGCTTATACTTGGGAAGCAATTTTGGTTGACAATACTTGGGTAGGTATTAATACCGCCTTGCCCAATCGCGTAATTAAATCGGCTCTGCAACAACAACTGTTACCCGAACTAGCAGGAAGGTATACTAAAGTACGATCGGAAGTTCCCTATGGTAAAGATAAAAAAAGCCGTATCGATTTTGTACTTACAGGAAATGATGACCAACTGCCTTTATATGTAGAAGTCAAAAACGTTACCCTTTCAGAAGGCAATCTGGCTTTATTCCCCGATACAGTAACTACTCGCGGACAAAGACACTTACAGGAATTAATGGCACTATTACCTGCTGCCAAACCAGTAATGCTTTACTTTATCAATCGTAGCGACTGCGATAAATTTGCGCCAAGCGATCGCTGCGATCCGCAATATGCCCAATTATTAAGACAAGCAGCAGCAATGGGAGTGGAAATATTACCCTATCGCTTTGAAATTACACCACAAGGAATTAATTATTTAGGATTGGCAGAATTGGTTTTAGATAGACCTTCGGAAGTTATTAAATAAGCCCTTTGAATCCTCCAAATATGGGGGATTTAAATTAATTTGTTAGCTATTTATAATTGAGTTATAAGACGCGATTGCAAAATTAATCTACGCGATTTATTTAAAAGCTCATATAACTATGACTCAGCAAAATAATGATTTTTCTGAAGAACATAATCGCTTAATCCAAGAAGCTAGAAAGCAGTTAGAACGACAAAAATACCAGGAAGCCATCGATCATTTAGATTACATTATCAATAATAGCGATCGCGATGGTTATGCTTTTTTCTTAAGAGGAAAAGCTTACTCACAGCTTAAAGAATATAAACCAGCTTTATTCGATTTTGAAACAGCCTTAGAAATTTATCGAGAAACAGACAATAAAAAGTATCAAGTTTATACTTTGATAGAGCTTGCCTTTGTCTATCCCTTTAACGGTAAAGTTCGCGAAGGATTTTTAGCACAGCAGCAAACGTTCAAAATATCTAAAGAACTCGATCTATCAGAGGACGATCCTTTGTACTCTTACGTCTCTGACGCATCTAAAATGTCTGATGATAGTCTAGAAAAAATGGAATCGAGTTTGCAAAGTATGACCTCAATTCCGCCTTGGGATAAATTTGGTTTTATGGGAAGAATGATGGGATATGTGTCTAAAGGTGAAATACAATCCTATCTAGTTTTTACTATCTGGTTGCCGTTTATAATTCTAGTTTTAGTAGGAGCTATCATATTTTCTCCTTTCTGGCTTCCTCAAACAATTTATCAAATATGGAAAAGAAGAAAAAACACTGAATAAAAGTAATTTTAAAAAAAATAAAAATTTAAATAATAATTTCCGACTCAATAATTCAGCAAAATTATTATTCATAATAAAAAATGAATCAAAACACTTACGATAAAGCATTAGGTTGCTTACTAGGAGCATTAGTAGGAGATGCTGCTGGTGCGACTTTAGAATTTTTAGGACGCGCTCCCAATATAGAAGAGGTTACTTGGGCGATGTCGATGCCTGGTGGCGGAGTTATAGGAGTAGCACCAGGACAAATTACTGACGATGGTGAGTTAACTCTTTGTCAGGCAAAGGCTTTAGCTGAAAGTGAAAAATTTAATTTAGAAGCGATCGCTCGTAATTATGCAAAATGGGTCGATTCCAATCCTTTTGATGTCGGTATAACCACCTCTAACTCTCTCGGTTCGTATTCACAACCTCAATGGCGAGAAATATTTCAGCAACAAGGTTACGCTGCGACAATGAAGACGGCAGCAGCGAAGCAATGTATGGGTTCTAAAGCCAACGGTAGCTTAATGCGAATTACGCCACTGGCTATTTGGGGTAAAGATTTAGCTACAGACGAACTAGCTGATTTTGCTCGACAAGATTCGGCTTTGTCTCATCCTAACCCTAGCTGTGGTTATGCTGTTGCCTGTTACTGTATTGCGATCGCACATTTACTAGATTATTCGGGCGATTGCGTTGGGGCTTTTGAAAGTGCCAAATCCTGGTTAGATTCTCAAAATCCGAAAACGGAAAATAGCTTTTCCGAACGGCATCGAGCAGAAGTCAGCAGTTGGCTCGACGATGCGGCAAATAACCGCAATGTCCCCTATTATCCTCAAGCTGGCTTTATTAAAATTGCCTTTACCCAGGCTTTTAGGCATTTACTTTTAGGTTCGGATTATCAAACTGCGATCGCCGAAACTTTATTAGGAGGAGGCGACACAGATACCAATGCCTGTATCGTCGGTGGCTTAATTGGTGCGGCTTGTGGTGCAGAATCGATTCCCCAAACAATGCGCGATCGCATTTTAAATTGCGATACCAGACAGGGAAAGCATCCCCGTCCAGATTTTTTTCATCCTAAACAGATTCATTCACTGATAGAAAAGTTGTTGAGTAATTAATTATTTTCTCCCCCAGAATTGGGGTTTGGGGGGCAACTATATTAAAAAATCGCGCTACTCAATTCTCAGTCTTTACGTCATATAAAATAATCAGATGCCCGTCATAATCGTGAAAAGCCTGTTCGGTAAAAATCAAATTTGGCGGTGCGGTAAAAGTATTGGCTCGCACTACTTCTAAGCCTAATTGACGAATTTGGGCAATTATCGAAGCTACTTCAGGGACTCGCAGTACCGTACCCTGACGATAGGGAGGACTAGGAGGAGGAAGTTCGATGCCTTTAACTTCTGTAAGTGCCAAAGAGCGCGGTTCGTATTCGGTACTTAATGCCGCAAAAGCAAGTTGAGCATGAGGGGGAAATTTAAATACCGTATACAAATAAGAGTCGGCATCGGCTGCACTACGGTAATCGAGGCGAAACCCCAAAATATCGCAATAAATCTTTAAAGCGCGGTCTAGATCGGATACCGCCAGACAGGGACGTTTGAGATGTAGTGCTGTTTCTGGTAGGCTAACTTGTTTTTCTTTATTATCCATTATTGATGGCGAGCGCTCGGTCTAGTTCCCTCGTTTGGATTGAGATTTGACTGGAGGTTTGCTGGGTTCGATTTGCAGCTTTGGCAATGCCGCAACAGCATAATATAGCTGTTCGGCAAGCTGTTGATTGGCTTCATCAGTTAAATGGGTCGGATCGATAAAGCTGGGAGAGGGATATTTATCGCTAAGATTGTATGAGTCAACGGCTCTAACATTAGAGGGAAAAGTGTTAGCTAATTTTTGACTGGCAGCGATAAATTCAGGATAAATATTTTTGACTGTTTGAATATATTCTCTACCTAACTGAGTAGTAATCGCTCCTTCCGCTTCAGTAAGCCGACTGGGATCTTGTCCCGTGATTTCTGGTTGGGTAGCAACAATCGTGGGAATTTGCGCAGCAGCGCACAGTTTAAGAATTTGCAGGTGATTATTATAGTAGCGATCGACCCTACTTGCTAATTCTGCTTCATCTTCGGGTAAATAGTTTACTAATGCGTCTGGTTCGTCGTTAAGATAAAAGTCTGGTTTTTGAGAATTTTCGGGATCTAACAAATTATTTTGAACGATTTGCACCAGATAGCTGTTTTTTTCTAAAGGCTCCAGCGATCGGCTGACATAAGCTTTAAAATAAGCAAATCCATTATCGAGATACTCTTCTAATTGGGGTATATCTACAGCTTTTTCGTTGCTATTAAGCATGAGATCGCTGTAGCCATCTAAGGCAATAACTATATCTGGATTGTAGTTGAGAATCTGTAAGGCTAACTGTGCCAACTCATTACCAGAAGCATAACCAGGAACGGCAGCATTAATTACTCGATATTGTCCCGATTTAATTTTGGCTGGTTTGACTAAGGCTGCTTCGCGTTGCTTGGGTTCTACTGGTAAGCTATCTGGTTGATAAAATTTTGGCAGATCTTGTTGCTGTTGTATGCGCTGCTGTAATCTGGCTTCTAAATACTCGCCAACTGTAGTTTCGTTGCTAGAACTGCCATAACCAAAAGCTGTCGAACCGCCAATAACAAAAATTCTAATTTCGTCTTTAGGTTTAGTGGTTAAAACTGGTTCGCGATCGCGAAAACCTTGTTGATTGATTTCCCAATACTGACTATTTTGCGATGCTTCTAGTTGATAACCTACAGATAAACTGCGTTTGGCTACCAGAGAGCCTTCGTTTTCCAAAGTTTCGTAAGGTTCACCTGTTTCGCTGACAAACTTTAGCTGATAGGCTCTAGCCAAATCTGGTTCTACTGGAGCTTGAGTAAACTTGGCTCTATTGCCAGTAACATCGACTACAACACGAGTTAAAAGTTCTAAAACCAGAAGAAATAAAATTACCGACGCAATTGTCCACAACCAAGACAATTTTGGCTCTCGCCTAGAGGTACGCTTAGCAAAAATTAGTTGTTTTTTAGGTCGTTTGACCATAGATCGACTTATTTTTATTGTTTACAAGTGTTGATTAAAAATCTGATAGATAAATCTTGTCATGCTCCGACCGTATTACGGTATACTTTTCCCTAACTCGTTTTCGCAGTTTGCTATTAACTCTGTGATACATTTACTCTGACTAGTTATCGTTCGCAAAACAGCCAACTAAAATAACATTTATTGTATTTATGACCTATAAACTACTATTCGTATGTTTGGGTAATATATGCCGCTCTCCCTCCGCAGAAAACATTATGAATCACCTGATCGAAAAATCGGGTTTAGAAAATAAAATTAGCTGTGATTCGGCAGGAACTTCTGGCTATCATATCGGTGCGCCTCCCGACAGCCGTATGAGTGCCGCAGCCAAGCAAAAAGGATTGCAGCTTCAAGGTCATTCTCGCAAATTAAAACCCTCCGATCTTCAACAGTTTGACCTGATTTTAGCTATGGATCGGGAAAATTACCAGGACATTTTATATTTAGACCGTGAAGGTAAATACGAACACAAGATATATCTAATGTGTGATTTTGCCGAAAATCATAGCGAGCGCGAAGTTCCCGATCCTTATTATGGTGGTTCGGAAGGTTTCGAGTGGGTAGTAGATTTATTATTTGATGCTTGTGAAGGTTTATTAAATTATGTAGTTAATTCAGAAGACTACAAAAACAAACAATAGCTTATTTCAATACGTAATGAATCGATTTAATTTCCGAATTTTTTCAAGATTTTGGGGTATTGCCAAACTTTACTGGCTAGGGAACGAGAAAAAAGGCGCGCTAACTCTTATAGGTGTACTTTTTGTTTTACTAATTGCTTATACGCAACTCAGCGTTATCTTGACCCAAACCCAGGGAGAAATAATTTCTTCTTTATCGGCAAAAGATGTAGATCGATTTTGGAATACTGTTAAAACCTTTCTCATCGTACTTATTTTATATGTGCCGTTGTTTGCAGGATTTAATTATTTACAAGAAAGAGTGGGTAATTACTGGCGCAGATGGCTGACCCATCACTTTCTAAATCGTTATTTAAGTAATCGTTCTTTTTACGAACTAGGTAACTTCAACACAGATATAGACAATCCAGATCAGCGTATTGCCGAAGATGTCAGAAGTTTTACTCAAGAGTCTTTATTATTTCTATTAGTTATAATTAACTCTATTTTTCAAGTTCTTGCCTTCAGTATTGTTTTGTGGAATATTTCTTCTAACTTGGTTTTTATCTTGATTGTATATGCAATAGCAGGAACATTAATAACCGTAGGTATATTTGGTAGAAAGCTGGTCAAAATCAACTTCGCTCAGCTTAGAAAAGAAGCAGATTTTAGATTTGGCTTAGTAAGAATTAGAGAAAATTCAGAATCTATTGCTTTTTATCAAGGAGAGACACAAGAAAATAATAAGCTAAAACTTATATTTGCTGAAGTTTTTCGTAATTATAATTTATTAATTATTTGGCGAGAATTGTATTTAGGATTATTTACTAATGCTTATGAATTTTTTCCCTACATTATTCCTGCTATTGTTGTTGCCCCTGGCGTTTTTTCTGGAGAATTTGAAGTAGGAAAAGTAACTGAAGCTCAAATAGCTTTTGCTCGCGTTTTTGCCTCTTTAAACATAATCGTAAATCGCTTCCAAACTCTTACTGCTTTTGCTGCGGGAATCGAACGGCTTGCCGATCTTGAAGATTATTTAAATCGCCATCAACAGCTTACTGCGACTAAACTTCCAGACCGTCCTACTATCGACACTATAAAACAAGACCAACTCGGTACGAGGGATTTGACCCTGCAAACCCCTAATTATCAGCGAACTCTAGTTAGAGACTTGACCGTAAATTTAAATACGGGACAGGGTTTGTTGATTATGGGAGCGAGTGGCTGTGGTAAGAGTTCTCTACTTAGGGCGATCGCTGGTTTGTGGAATTCTGGTACTGGCGAGATTTATCGTCCGCCATTGTCAAAAATGCTGTTTTTACCTCAAAAACCATACATGATTTTGGGGACTCTCCGTAGCCAGTTGACCTATCCCCATCCCAGCTTAGAAATTACCGATGAAGAAATTGCTAGAGTTTTACGGGTAGTCAATCTAGCCGATTTAGCCGAACGTTTTGGCGGACTCGATTTGGAAAGAGACTGGGCTGAAGTTCTTTCTTTAGGAGAACAGCAGCGACTGGCATTTGCCAGAATTTTAATTAACCAACCCCAGTATGCCATTCTCGACGAAGCTACAAGTGCTTTAGACGTTAAAAATGAGGAAGGTTTGTATTCTTATTTACAGCAAAGCAAAACTACTTATGTAAGTGTCGGTCATCGTCCTACCCTAATTAAATATCATCATCTAGTTTTAGAAATGACTGAAGGAGAACATTGGCAGTTAAAAGATGCTTCTCAGTTATCTTCGTAAAACAGAGCTTATTAGATAAGAAGTTGACTATTTACAAGGTGTCACATAAGTTTCAATTGGCTAATAACAGTTAATGTAACTTAGATATCTGTATGATTTTTACTAGCGAGGGCAAACACTTTATTTTTCATTTGAGGTTTCAAGGAATAAGATATGGTGTAAATTGATTTAAAAAATCAAAAGTGAATGAGTGGTCTAAAAAATACGATTAAAGCAGCTAACTTAGTCGATATTCTCCATTATCGGGCGAGCGATCGACCAAACAAACCCATTTACACTCTATTAGTCGATGGAGAAACTGAAGCAATTAGCCTTACATACGGAGAATTAGAGCGAAAAGCTATAGCAATTGCCGCTTATCTTCAATCTTTCTGTCGTCCTCAAGAAAGGGTTTTACTGTTATATCCTCCTGGTCTAGATTATATTGAGGCTTTCTTTGGCTGTCTTTATGCTGGGGTTATTGCTATTCCCGCTTACCCTCCACGACCCAATCGTTCGGCTTCTCGGCTACAGAGCATTATTCAAGATGCTGAAGTTACTGTAGCTCTGACTACTCATTCGATCTTAACCAACTTAGAACGTAAATTAGATAGTTCCCCCAGTCTTAAAAGTTTGCGCTGGCTGGCAAGCGATCGCTTTAACGAAGACTACCAATGGCAAGAACCAGAGTTATCTGCCGATACAATTGCTTTTTTACAGTACACATCTGGTTCTACTGCCGAACCTAAAGGTGTAAAAATAGCCTATGGCAATTTACTACACAACCTAGAAGCAATTTATCGTTCCTTTCGCCATTCGGCTGAGAGCCGAGGTGTGATTTGGCTGCCTCCATATCACGACATGGGGTTAATTGGCGGTATTTTACAGCCTTTGTACGGAGATTTTCCAGTTACGTTGATGTCTCCCCTAATGTTTTTGCAAAACCCCATGCGGTGGTTGGAAGCTATTTCGCGGTATCGAGCTACTACTAGTGGCGGACCTAATTTTGCCTATGACCTCTGTGTGCGCAAATTTAAACCAGAACAAGCCACTGGACTCGATCTCAGCAGTTGGCAGATTGCTTTTAACGGTGCCGAACCAATAAACTACGAAACGATTGCTAAATTCAGTCAGACTTTTGCACCCTATGGATTTCAGAGTTCTGCTTTTTATCCCTGTTATGGTATGGCAGAGGCAACTTTAATCATTTCTGGAGGTTCGACAACAGAGGGGGTAACTACTAAAACAGTAACAGGCAAAGCTTTAGAGCAAAATCAAGTTATTATCGCTCATCCTGATTCGGAAAACGCTCGCGTTATAGTTAGTTGCGGACAAAGTCTGCCAGATCAAAAAATCGCCATTGTCAATCCCGAAACTCATATCGCTTGTCAACCAGGAGAAGTAGGAGAGATTTGGGTAGCTGGTAAGAGTGTAGCTGAAGGCTATTGGAATCAGCCCGTACAAACAGAACGTACTTTTAATGCCTATCTTCAAGATCTCCAGCAGGGAGGATTTCTCCGCACTGGAGATTTAGGTTTCATGGAGAATGGCGAGTTATTTGTTACGGGTCGTCACAAAGATCTAATTATTATTAAAGGTCGCAATCACTATCCGCAAGATATCGAACGTACTGTAGAAGAGAGCAATTCGTCGATCAGACCGAGTTGCGCTGCCAGCTTTTCGGTAAATATTGAAGGTGAAGAAAAGTTAATTATCTTAGCCGAAGTAGACCGTTACTATTGGAGTAGCAATCGTGCTAATGCTAAAGCCAATGGCAAACCAGAAGCCGACAAACATATCGATGCCCGAGAATTAATTCAATCGATTCGTCGCGAGGTTTCTAAAAATCACGATCTACAGGTACATCGTACTCTATTATTAAAACCTGGCAGTATTCCTAAAACGTCCAGCGGCAAGATCCAACGTCACATTTGCCGTAAGGGATTTTTAGCGGGAACTTTAGGTTCGTTACCAGTAGACTGATAGCCACTAATAGCCAATCTCGCTGTTTATCGTTAGAAGCTCATTATCTCATGCACTCATATCTTCTAATTGCTCCTGCTAAGATCAATCTTTATTTAGAAATTATCGGCGATCGCCCTGATGGTTTTCACGAACTGGTAATGATTATGCAAAGCATTACCCTGGCAGATCGCCTGACTATCGAACCGAGCGATAATCAAAAAATTAATTTACGTACTAATTCTTCGGCAATACCAGCAGATGAAACGAATTTAGCGTATCGAGCGGCAAAGCTGATGTGCGATAGCTTTCCCGAAGTTTATGCCAACTATGGCGGCGTGAATATTGCCATTGAAAAAAATATTCCCATTGCTGCTGGTTTGGGTGGCGGTTCGGCAGATGCAGCAGCAGTATTGGTAGGAATTAACTTGATGTGGGAACTAGGTTTGACTTCCCCCGAACTGCACGAATTGGCGGCTCAATTGGGTTCCGATATTCCTTTCTGTATTTCAGGAGGAACGGCGATCGCCACTGGTAGGGGAGAAAAACTAGATGCGATTAAAGATTTGGATAATCTATGGGTAGTGTTAGCTAAGTACAACGGCTTGAGCGTCTCTACACCCTGGGCATATCAAACCTATCGACAAAAGTATGGCGATACTTATGCACGCGATCGCGCCGAAATTAAAGCTCGTAGAGCGCAGGTACACTCCAGTCCGATAGTTAGTGCCATAATAAAAGGGCAGGGAGCAGAAATCGGTAAATTGATGCGTAACGATTTAGAGAAGGTGGTTTTACCCGCACATCCGCAGATAGATAAATTACGCGCTATGTTTGCCGAATCAGGAGTATTAGGGACGATGATGTCGGGTAGTGGTTCTACTGTTTTTGCCCTCTGCGAATCAGAAGCAAGTGCGATATCGATTAAAGACCAAATGCGTTCTAAAATTTCTAATCCCGAACTAAGTTTGTGGGTCACTCAGCTTTTTACTGGCGGTGTTCATCTGGGAAATTAAGAAAAGTCCAACATAATGACCGAACCTGAAGCTATAAAAAATTTATTAGAAGCGATCGCCACAGGGGATATTAGCCCCGAAATTGCTTTAGAAAAACTCAAACATCTGCCATTTGAACCAGTTGCTGACTTTGCTAAAATCGACCGCCATCGTCAGTTAAGAACGGGATTTCCCGAAGTAATTTGGGGTTTGGGTAAAACTCCTTACCAGATAATTAAAATTATCCAGGCGATGCGACAAGATACCCCTGTGGTAATGGCGACTCGCATCACTCCAGAAGTTTACCAGCAGTTAAAAGCTGAGATTGACGACTTAATTTACTACCCTGAAGCCCGAATTTGCGTACTCTCCCAAGCTGAAGTCGCCGTCAGACACCCTGGCAAGATTTCAATTGTGACTGCTGGTACTGCCGATCTTCCCGTTGCTGAAGAAGCTGCTATGACTGCAGAACTTTGTGGCTTTAATGTCAACCGTCTCTGGGATGTGGGAGTAGCGGGAATTCATCGTCTATTGAGTCACCGCGAACTTATTTACGAAGCCGATGTGTTAATTGTCGTTGCAGGAATGGAAGGGGCGTTACCTAGCGTAGTGGCTGGAATGGCAGATTGCCCTGTAATTGGCGTTCCTACCAGTATCGGTTATGGTACTAGTTTCTCTGGGGTGTCAGCACTACTTACTATGCTCAACTCCTGTGCGGTTGGTATTGGTGTCGTAAATATCGATAATGGTTTCGGTGCGGCAGTTTTAGCAGCGCAAATTCTACGTACTGCAAGTAAATTAAATAAAACTAAAGGCGATCGCTTCGAGCGACTATAAATTAAGCACATTTTATTCTTGCCTCAACTAATAAATCATTAAGTTTGGCTTTAGTTGCTTCTGAGGGAGAATCTGGTAAATGACTGTTTGCTGCTGCTGTTTCTAATTCTGCTAACAAGCGATCGCATTCTTGCAAATAAAAATCGACGTTATCACTTTCTAAAATAGATTTTTCTTTACCTTCGGTTTTAATAGCAATTAGATCGCTAAGATAAGAAATTTTAAATTCTTGATTTAACTTTACTAAATTAGCTTCAATGATTCCTGTGTTCATCAAGTAAATACCTGTTAGCAAAACTCGATAAATATACAAAAGTGGTTTGATTTTTTTGATTGTAGATTTCTCAAACAAACGTCTTTGAGTTTTGGCAAAGCCTAAGTAATGATAGCTATGATGACGAGTAATACAATTAGCTGCGATCGCTTTGAGTTCTTTATGCGCTGCTGTGGTATGAACTACTAGCGGTGAATAGAGTTGTTCTAAAACATAACCATTTCTTTTTAGTAACAATAGCAAAAACTTTTTAACATCGTGAGTTACTAAATCTAATTCTAAATTAGCTTCTGTTTTAGAAATTTCTATTGTCTCTCTTACAGGATACAAACTAATAACTTCTGCAACTGGCAAAATATGACTACCCCGCAGATCGTAATCTGAGTCTGAAGACGGAAATCCATACAAATGTGCGCCACTAATCGTAGCAAACAATAAGGTATATGGTTGAGAACTAGATATTTTTTTTAGCTTGTCGATCCTGGTTAACATCTTTTTGAAAGTAAACTTATTTCTAGTGGCGATCGCGATAAAAATTATCTTTAAACTAAATTTCTTTGTTATTTTTAATGTCTGCCGTGTTCAAAAACGATCGCACATTTTTCGTCTAGCTTTAATTAATAGAGAATTAGCTTTTTCATAGTCTGGACGTTCGGGTAAAGTAGAATTAAATTTTGCTCTGTCAAACTTTTGATGCAAATCCAATCGCCATTTATTAACCTCTTCCCAAGACATTTCACCGTTACGAATAGCCAATAGTTCGCTACGATAATCGTCTACTTTTACGGGAACAAAACCACGTTCTAAAATTGTAATTCCCGACAGCAGCAGGCGAATTAGGTGCATGGCATGTTTTGGGCGAATTTCTTGCATATTTCTCAGATCTTGCTCCATTTTTTTGAACTGAGACATTACGTAGCCATTGTATGTTTGATAAACTAACTGAGATAAAAATATTTCTTTATTAGCTAGCAATTTTTCGGCAATCGCTGTTGCTGTTTCCACCATCGGCGTATACAAACATTCCAAAATATTGGGATTAGCTTTTAGTGCCAAAATAATAAACTTTTGTAATTCCCAATAGCATTCTTGACGCTCATTATTTTCTAGCTGTTCGGGAATGCCATATAATGACCAGTGTAAGTCGGCAGGAGGTAGATAAATACCTCTTAAATCTGTATCAGAATCTTCATTATCGAGTCCAAAAGCTTTAGAACCTACTACGCAGCGATAAATAACATAATCGTATAAGTTATATTCTGCCAGCATATCTTGGGCATATTCCAAACCTCGCTGGTAATGCTTACGAATACTAAACTGATGGCGACGTAAAGTAATTTGTCTCTCATTGGGTAAACGAATTTGATATGAATGAGAATTATCCGTAGGTGCTTGAGTTATCACTCCCAAGCCTCCTTGCAAGCACAATATTTGGTTATGTTTATCTCTAACTTCAATTCGACTCACAACCTGTGTACCAACAGGAATTATTAGATGAGGATTCATCGCTCTAATATTTTTTTTCGTATTACATCATTATACAAAAAACTTTTACTGTCTGTAGTTGTCCATCAGTTCCCAAAGCCAAGCTACTCCAGCAGCGATCGCTTCAGCTAAAATACTAATAACGCGAAAAAAAGCCACTGTAGCTAACACTATTGCTGTGGGAAATTGTGTTTTATCTAAAGAGGCAATAATTGTCGCTTCAAATATTCCAATGCCGCCAGGCGCACCAGGAATTACTAAGCCTAACAACCAAGCAAAACTAAAGGCACTAATTAACTGCGGTATTTGTGCGATCGCTACAAATTTAAAAGCGGTAAAAGTTAGTAAAAAACCCGTTCCCCGAAAAGCTAAAAACCCAATTTCTCCCAAAAAAGGCGCGATGGGATAGCGTTCTAACCTGGCATCAATCTTTTCTAATTTGTTTTTACTACGACTCAAACGTAGTAACAAAAAATTAAGAATACGGGGATTAATTCCTACTAAAATTATTAATAAGCAAGCAATTTGCAAACCAATAATTTTGAGTTCAAAACTAGTTGACAGCCAACCAAAACTCATACCAACTAGGTAAACCGATAAAGCTGCCGCAGCTAGTAATAAAGGTTCCAATAAAACACTGAATGTAGCCGTACTTAACGAGCCGCCATTCTGAGTAATAGCGGTAATTCTGCCATAAAAATGCCAGATATTCCCAGGTAAATATTTGGCAATATTGGTAATTAAATAAACTCTTATTCCCTGCCAGGTTGTTATAGACTGCTGAAAAACATCGAGTATCCAAGTCCAAACCCAACCAGACCAAATATGAGCAAGCAAGGTTACACATAAAGCCGCAAATAACAATAGCCAATCAGAAAACACTAATTTAACTGCGGTTATTTCTTGCCAGCGATCTTTAAAAACTTTGACTAGAAAAAATAGCGTTCCTCCCAGAATGAACCAACGTAGATAGGGTTTGATTGCTGAGAGAATTTGCTTCATTAATTAAGAAGTAAGTTAACTATAGGATAGAAATCGATTGAGTTAATTACCTAGTTTCCTTTCTACTCTCTGCAGCGCCTTAATTACAGTTTCCCAATCTGGTTTTAGACTGAAAGCCTTTTGATAAGCCTTTCTAGCTTCCCGATATTGCTGTAATGATTCTTCAACCAAACCCTTGCCATACCATGCTTCATAGGAAGTATCATCAATTTCAATTGCTTTGTTATATGCCTGTAAAGCCTCTGAATACTGTTGCAAGTTTTTTTGAGCATTGCCCAAACCTATTAAAGCAGGAAGATAATCTTCTTTGACCGATAACGCTTGCTGATAGGCTTCGATCGCTCTTTGGTAATCTTGTTGCTGATAGTGTAGCTTACCCAAATTATTCCAGGGCACAAAACTTCGTTCGGCATCTAGTTCGATTGCTTGCTTAAAATCGGAGATCGCTGCTTCGGGATTACCCATTTTGGCATAAACCTCACCGCGATTGTTCCATACCCAGGGAGAATCATTATTTAAGCCGAGGGCGCGATCGTAAGATTTTAAAGCTTCTTCATACTGTTTGAGACTATCTAAAGCTAAAGCCTTACAGTTCCATAACCGATAACTTTGATAATATCTTAAAGCATTGCTACAGGTGTCTATTACCTGTTCGTAGCTATTTAATTGGCTTAAGGCTCTAGCTTTTTTCAACCATACTTGCTCGAAGTTTTTAACTATACCGTAAGTTTTGGGTAGCTTTTGCAAGCCATTGTCATAATATTCAATTGCTTCTCTATATTTTTTGGCTTCTAGTTTGATATCACCTTTATAAAACTCTAAAATAGCCACTCTTTGCGCCCATTGAATCAATCCAAACCAAACTACTCCAGTTAGGACGAGGACAATCGATAAATATTTTGACAAATTATGAAAGCTAGAGCTGTGCTTAATTTTATTTAAGTCTTTAATCAGTTTGGCAGCAGAATGATATCGCTTGCGTTTGTCCAAACAAACCATTTTATTTAAAATTTTGGCAAGCTTGGCATTATAAATTACTTCATTTTTTGATTCCGAAGCTGCTTGAAAATCTTGCCATAATATTTCGCCAGTACGAGGGTTTTTGGGCAAATTAGCAGGAGCAACTCCCGTCAATAGATGAATGGCTGTCATACCCAAACTATAGATATCACTAGCAACGGATTTGCTACCAAAAATTTGTTCGGGAGAGAGATATTCAGCTCGCTCTAAGTTTGAACTAGAAGCTGGATAAGACAAATGCTTTGCTTCGTGTGGCTCGTCAGTGTGAGATTGAGAGCCAGGGAAAACTTGGCTATGACTATTTGAAGACAGAGATATCGCTTCTTGAATCGAGCCAAAATCTACTAGTAATAGCTTGCCGTCGTGTTTGCGCTTAATTATACTTAAAGGATTGATATTGCCGTGAATGATATTTTGCTGGTGAATAGAGACTAAAATCTTAGCAGTGGAAATAACTATATCGATAATTTCTGCTTCTGAAAAAATCTTTTTTCGTTTGATTATTCTTGCTAAAGATTCACCTTCTATGTATTCTTGAATTAAATATAAATTTTTACGATCGGTTAAATATTCAATAATTTTAGGAACCTGCGAGCAAGTTTCTAATTTAGTTAACTCTGTTAGCTCCCTGTTTAACCGTTCGATTACAAAATCCAAACTAGAAGCTGGCGTTTGTTGAGGCTGTAAAATTTTTAAATAATATAAAGAAGGATTATCCGCTCCTAAATTTCTAGATATATAAGTGCTAATTCTGCCTCTGCTACCTATATACTCATCAATATAATATCGTCCTGCAACAGTTTTGCCGACTGCTAACATTGGTTTTAAATCTTGCAAAACTCGGTTGGCATTATGATAGCGCTCGGCTATTTTAGAGGCAGTCAGTCGTTCGATAACTTCGATTAGAGCTTTACTTATAGTAAGATTATCGTACCAGTTGGGTGAGTCTGGAGATTCAGAAAATTCCCATTCAATTGGCGATCGCCCCGTAAGCGCGAAAATAGCGGTTTTTCCCAAAGCGTAAAGATCGCTGCTAAAAATAGGTTTGCCGCTGTTTTGTTCGGGTGGCATATAGCCAGGTGTACCAATGATTTGAGTCTCGATTGGCTGTTTATTTGAGTCAAACGCTAAAGTGCCAATTTCCTTAACTGCACCAAAATCAATTAAGGTAAACTTACCGTCTTTCTTCCGTCTGATCAGGTTAGTTGGTTTGATATCACGATGAATTACAGCCTGTTGATGGACGAAATTTAAGATTTTTAAAATTTCAATTAAAAACTCGACTACTTGAGGTTCCGTTAAAACTTGTCGTTGTACCTCTAGTTCTAGTTCTTCACCTTCAATAAATTCTAAAACTAGGTAAAATTGCCGATCTTCTTCAAAATGAGCTAAAAGTCGAGGAATGCGATCGTGAGTGCCCAACCACTGTAGCACGTTTGCTTCTGTTGCCAGCCTTTCTTTAGCATTAGCCCATACTGCTGGACTATTAAACCTTGGCTGTAGCTGTTTGACAACGCATTTAGTTTGAGGCTTAGACTGGCGATCGACTGCCAGATAAGTAGTAGCAAATCCTCCACTGCCAAGCTCCCTGACAATATAGTATCTCTTCCATAATAAATCGCCCGATCTTAAAATCTTGTAGCCACGCTCTTCCCCAACCTCTGAACTAGAATCGTGAGTATGAGATATTGGAATAGTAAAGTCGGAGTCTGACATAAATTGACACAAATTTCTAAACTGTAGCGAAAATTGGCTAACCTCTTGAGAGCGATTCTTACTATGATAAAAAAAGACTATCGTTGAAACGATTTGTTTGGGAATTTATTTTATTAAAACCCTCTAACCCTTATATCCTAAAAAATCTATTTATTTAAATGAATTTTTTTCGTCAATACATAACTCCTTTAATTGTAGTAGCAATTTTTTTGTTGGCATTGGTAGCGGTAAGCGCGAGAATCTTTTTACCTTCTGATATGGCTGCACCAGCACCAGTTGCCATTATAATAAGTCCATCTGCTTAAAGCCTAACTTTGTTACTTTGTTTTTGCTAGTTAACGGAACTTACAGTTGCCGTGTACGCAGGTGCTGAGGCGAATACACCGTGCTTTTAATACTGAGGGTTTGTAACAAATGCCAAGCTGGCACGATCGTATATAGTACCCACATCAAGATGCCCGAACGTTATCTTTGTCAACTAGACATTCTATGTTTGCTGCCAGCGTAGCCACCCAGACAATGTAGCGTTGAATACACATTAAATATTAAGATAAGAGTGGGATTGGGTTGGAAAAGCTATCGATTCGAGAAAACTAAAGGGCATAGCAATTTTAGTTCGCACCGTTGGTTAATACTTGAGAAATTGGCACTAATAAGATAACTTAAGCAATTATGCAACATGATGAATTGAGCCTGTTATCAACTGAAGAACTCACCAGTCCGCTTGATGAGATGGATACGGTAGCCCCAGCATCAGAAGTTCCCCCTCCCGACCCCGAACAAATGCTAGAGCTACTGCAATCCGAGCAAGCCTCTCAAAGAACGATCGCGGCTAGAGCTTTTTGCGAACTAGAAGATCGACGCTCAATTCCGTTGTTAATTAAACTACTAAAAGATGACTGTCCTTTAGTTAGAGTCAGTACTGCTTACGCTTTGGGAAGAAACACTTCACCCGAAGCAGTAGAACCGCTAATCGAGCTATTAGAGGAAGATTGGAATGGCTACGTGCGTAAAGGTATAGTCTGGGCTCTAGGCAATAGCCGCGATCGCCGCGCTTTGCAGCCACTAATATATACTCTCAAAACCGATATTTCGGCAGTACGTCTGTGGACGGCTAGTGCTCTAGCTCAAGTAGCTACTTTAGAATATGAAGATGTAATTGCCGCTATGCCACCTTTGATTGAAGCTTTAAGAAAAGATGCAATGGCGGCAGTTAGAAGTAATTGCGCCTGGGCAATCGGCCAGCTTTGTCGAGAGCTTCCTTCTAATGTAGTTTATGCTACGGCAATCGATGCCTTAATCGAAGCCTTGGTAGAAGACGATGACTATGGAGTAAAAGATGACTCTAAAACCGCCATTCTTAAAGTCGGCGATCCTAGAGGTTTACAGTTTATCGAAGAATTAGAATTTGAAGGATTAATCTGACTCGACCCTTAAATGACAAAACCTTTAATCATTGGTGTTAGCGGTGCTTCTGGTTTAATTTATACCGTACGCATCCTCAAATTTCTTTTGGCAGCAGATTATGAAGTCGAACTAGTTGCTTCACGGGCTGCTTACATGGTATGGCAGGCTGAAAATCGGGTGAGGATGCCAGTAGAATCAGAGCGACAGGAAGATTTTTGGCGAGTTAGAGCCGAAGAAAGCGATCGCGGCAAACTACGCTGTCACCATTGGGGAGATGTCGGCGCAAATATTGCTAGTGGCTCSTTTAGAACTTTAGGCATGATTATCATCCCCTGTAGCATGAGTACGGTAGCCAAAATAGCTAACGGCTTGAGTGGGGACTTAATCGAACGAGCTGCCGATGTTCAAATAAAGGAGGGCAGACCTTTAGTTGTCGTACCCAGAGAAACGCCATTTAGTTTGATTCATTTGCGCAATCTAACTACTTTAGCTGAAGCAGGAGTCAAAATTGTTCCTGCTATTCCTGCCTGGTACCATCATCCCCAAACCATTGAAGATTTAGTAGATTTTGTAGTTGCTCGTACTTTAGACGTGCTGGATATCGATTGCGTTCCTTTAAAACGCTGGCAAGGACATTAATTTATGTTTAGACGGGCAATAGAGACAGCGATAAAATAACACCATAAGAATCACTAAATATTCGCTCTAAATATATGAATCGCTTCAAATTTCTACTGACATTACTTTTAGCAATTGCCTTTGCGGTACTATTCGTGCAAAATCGAGAGCCTTTATCTTTAAAGTTACTGTGTCCCGATACGGCTAGTTCTTGTTGGTATCAAACTTCTCCAATGCCGTTGGCCTTGTGGATTGCTCTATTTGTTTTAGCAGGGGTTTTAAGTAGTTTAATCTGGCAATCATTAAATAGTTATGCTTATGCTCGCAAGGAGAGAAGCAGATACATTGCATCCGAACCCGAACCCAATACTACTCAGTTTGGCAACCCTACTTCAACTACAACCGTTGCTAACGAGTCTATAGCCGATACTACTACTAGTACTTCCTCTGCCTATGAAATCGAGCGCGAGCCAGAAACTATTCGTCGCTCTGGTTCCACCTATTCTTATAGATTTAAAGACAAAAACGAGCTTGGAGAGCGCCCCGAAGAACCAGAAAACAACAGTCAAAAAAACTCAGACGATGAAGAATGGATCTAATATCGTTTTATTTTTTAATTAATACAGATATTCTTTATTAAGCTGTTAGGCATTTAAACTACATACTATTCAATTTTAAAAGAAGTGATTCGGCGCAGGTGCGCCCTGAAGCCTCGGCAGGTTCGCTCGTCAAATCTAATACGTAATAGCTTAGGTTTTTGAGGGCATAAATGCCTCACGAGATTCTTGCTTTACTTTACCGAGCATTGCTTCACGTTGCAATCTAATAAAAGCTTCTAAATCTTCTAGCTCGTATTTGCTTTTAAGCATAGTTCTGAGCTTTTCTTCGGCTTCAATGGTTAAATAACCTGTCTTTAAAGCTTGTCTGACTATTTCCCTAATCATTTTAAATATTGCTGTTGCTAAAATAAACCGAAAATATTCGAGCAAAAACGTTGAATTTACTTAACTTCTAAATAAATAAACTTAGTCGCTCGCAATTATACATAAGCTCAATATCTATTAAATCGTATACAGTATCGAGTAGTTTTTCCGTAATCTCGATCGCAATATATATTTTTGATAAAGATTAACGAAAATAAAACATAATGATTAATGTTTCGCTTATTTTCTGCCCAAACAGCTACGAATACAACTATAAGCTGAAACAAAATAACAGCTATTTGGGTTTGGTTGGTAATAACTTGAATTATCTATTCCACAGTTCCTTGAATAGCAAAGATAATAAAGTAATCTGTTACAGTCACTTAATATATAGATTGAATTATTGCTAATTCTTTGCTCGCGGTTTAAACTAAATATTTACTTAGTCCAAAAAGTATATTTTTTTACAGTCATGTCGGTCTTTGGCAGCATACCTGGGTCAAACCGACTACTAATAATATAAATAGATCGATTAAAGACGCACTATTGTCATAGTTTTTACAGTTTTTGACGGTATCGAGAATTTAATATACCCGATCTACTGACGAGGTCAGCTAGAAAATAGTTTCAAGTCTACACATCTAACACAGATAAGTTCCTCCATATTTAAAAATTGTCATTTGGTAAATAATGTCTTTTACTACGTGATTACACTTATGTTTTTCTTTGATTATAAAACTAGCGCAATACAACTAGTTAAAAACTCGTAAATGAATAATAAAATGTAACAAAATAACAGCTCAAAAAAGTATTTACACTCTGCCAAAGCAATTATAGTAATAAACATGAACGATCTATTAAAAGGAGTAAACGTCTACTTAATTGGCATGATGGGGACAGGTAAAACCACCGTCGGGCAACATCTTGCCAGAAAGCTAAATTACCGTTTTATAGATATGGATACCGTCTGCACTGAAGTAGCGGGGCAATCGATTGCAGAAATCTTTGCTACTAAAGGAGAACCGTATTTCCGAGAATTAGAAACTAAAATTTTAGCCGAACTGTCTATTTATACCAGATGTGTTATTTCTACTGGCGGCGGAGTCATTGAAAAACCGTTTAACTGGAGTTATTTACATCATGGGTTAGTTATTTGGCTGGATACCGATATAAAAATTTTGCATCAGCGTTTGGCAGGAGACACTACAAGACCGCTAGCGAATCGCTTGGAGACTTTGCTGGAATCTCGTCGTTCTTTATATGCTCAAGCCGATCTCAGATTGGAAATTGCCACAAAAAGATCTCCAGAACAAATAGCTACTGAGATTATAAATACCGTACCGACAATATTGAAGTCAGCAGCTAAAGACAACTAGCTATAGTTGCTTTCGGTAGTGAAAGTTACAGAAACTCTACCGCTCTGAGATTGATAAAGAATAAGTCAACAGTCGGATTAAATATGGTTATTGAAAGCGAATATATAAAAGAAAGAGAAGCTACCCGCGTCCGCGTACTTAGTGAAGCTCTTCCCTACATTCAAAAGTTTGCCAATCGAACGATTGTGATCAAGTATGGTGGAGCGGCAATGAAAGACAATAATCTCAAAACAGGAGTAATCCGCGATATCGTGTTTTTATCCTGTGTGGGAGTGAGATCGGTAGTAGTACATGGTGGCGGACCAGAAATTAATAGTTGGCTGAGTAAATTAAATATCGAGCCTCAATTTAAAGACGGTTTGCGGGTTACTGATGCCACTACGATGGATGTCGTGGAGATGGTTTTAGTCGGAAGAGTAAATAAAGAACTGGTTTCTTTAATTAATCAAGCAGGAACCCCCGCAGTAGGACTTTGCGGTAAAGACGGTAATTTAATCAAAGCTCGTCCCGTAGGTAGAGAAGGAGTAGGCTTTGTTGGCGAAGTAACTAGTGTCGATACGGGATTGGTCGAATCTTTGGTTGATAGCGGCTATGTACCAGTCATATCTAGCGTTGCTGCTGATGAAAATGGACAAGCATACAATATTAATGCCGATACGGTAGCAGGAGAAATAGCTGCGGCTCTACAAGCAGAAAAACTAATTTTATTAACCGATACACCAGGTATTTTAGAAGACTATCACGATCCTTCTACTTTGCTTACCAAACTGGATATTCAAAAAGCCAGAAACCTAATCGAGCGCGGTATTGTATCTGGAGGAATGATTCCTAAAGTCAACTGTTGTATACGCTCTCTGGCACAGGGAGTACGGGCAGCACACATTTTAGACGGTAGGTTGCCCCACTCTTTGCTACTCGAAATACTAACCGATGAAGGTATCGGTTCGATGATTGTTGCTTCTCAATACCAAGAATAGTTAAGGACGTATTATTTGAATAAATTCGCTGCGACGATAGTTTGAGTATCTATCGCTGCGGTTGGGATTGATAATAATTATGGTGGTATTACCTCTAGAACCTCGGCGATCTCGGTGTCGGTAACGAGTGTGGCGATCGCCATAAAAGTCATAACCGCGATGATGGTAGCGATCGTAGCTGCTTCTGCCTGACGGCAGGGGAATATGCCTTCCTGGCGGCGGAGTTACATTTAAAGATCTAGGAGCGATCGCTCGACTGCGAACTTGAGCAATTTGCAGAGCAGTTTCAGGCAGAGCGTTTACTGGCAATTCAGTAGCTAAAAACGCACTCGTTGCTACTGCCAGAGAATAGATGACTTTACGCCAACTGTATTCGGGCTTATTGGAATCAAACATGATTTATTGCTGGAAATATCGAACCGAAATTACCATCGTCTAAGATTAAATATAAGTAATTTCCACAGTATATTAAGTATAGTAAAAGTGACGACAGACAATCGAGAAAAGTTTCGGCAGCACTATCGAGCGGGGAAGCAAGCTTTAGAAAGAGGTAGATATCGCCAGAGCATAGAAAATTTAGAATCTGCTGTAGAACTAATCGCTCCTACTTCTCGTCAGGGCGGAGAAGCTCAAATTTGGTTAGTTACTGCCTACCAGGCTGCAAACTCAATCTCTGAAGCGATCGCTCTAGCTCAAAAATTAACCTCTCATCCTGATTCCGAGACGCGCCAACAGGCAAAACGTTTGCTGTATATTATTCAAGCACCCAAATTATCGAGACCTAAAGAATGGTTGAATGAAATCCCCGATCTTACCGATGCAGATATTGGTAAGGCGAAATATGTCGCAGCAAAAACCAATAATAACAAGCAGACTATTAATGAAAATCCAGCAGAAGTAAACCTATCAGAGATAAACGACCGAGATAATAAATTTGTCTGGTTTGCTCTGCTGGTAACTATATTGACTCTAAGTAGTATTATTTGGATGAGTAAATAATCTTTAGTTCCCGCTCCAGTAAAACTCAGGCTCGTGCTGTGGAAGAACACGAACATGTTGGCGAGCAGCGCGAGCTATGATCGAATTGACATTTTCACAGGGGAAACAAGATTAGAGATCGACCGCCCCGTCAAACAATGCCAATGGCAGGCAAATAAATCTGGCTGTTGAGTTCTCAGGGTTATTAAAGCAGGAGCGGCAGGAAAAGGCCACAGGCGATCGAATACAATTTCTCCTCCATAGAGGCTAAACTGTAGCAAATAAACAGCAGGCGGAGCATCAAGAGAGCTAAGCAAACCTTCTGCCAAACTATATAGAGGTTTATAGTGACGAATGGGTAGCTCTACGGGTTGTTCGTATGAGTTGGGAATCTCGCCTTCCCCAATTATCTCTCCATAAATAGTGCGATTTGAAGTTACTACGATCGGCAACCATAAATGACCCAGCCAAGAATCACCAACGCTAGTTTTAAATCCTAATTTTTGTTCTACCCAAAGCCGTCGTTCGCCAATATTTTTACAGGCGATATAGGTTTGACGAGCGGAAAAATTGAAGTATTCAGGTAGCTGAATCGTTAGGGGACAATAGGTAATTAAAGCATCATCAATAGATGGCTTGGGCAAATTAGACCATAAAGTAGCTGCTGATATTACTTCAATTATTGAGTCCGAATCATCTGTAATGCTCTGTTTTAAAGCTTCGACCATTTTTTGCGTTACTGGAGAAACAGCAAATAACTGTCCTCGATCGTTAATCTCAGCGTTAATAATGATGACGACTTTGTTCATTCCCCTTCCATAATTGTGAGATATTGCCATAGATATATTGAAATCTACTTTTACTCTGTTTTGTAGAATTCAAGATTCAGTTCGCCAGAACTTTCTAGCATTGTTTTAGTTACTACCATAGTGGCGCGTTGAAATTGTATTGTAGGGCATAGTTGAATAGTTTATGAGGTCATGTAAAAGCAAATTAATTACTCTTTGTAAAGTTGGAGGTAGTTTGTTTGCAAAAAGGCAAAGTCTCTAAATTTAATTAACAAAAATCAAACTTTAAAGTAAAGTAAAACTACTAAGAACAGTCGAACACAATTATAAAATACACTCAAACAAATCTGAAGCGATCGCGCTCTGTGCGCTGTCTGAGTCTGACGATTTGCTTTCGCAATCGACAATCGCAAAGCTTATGACGGGAGTCACGGACGGCTTGAGGAGCGGCATAAACTGGCGAGAAAACATCATGCCCTCCAGACTACGACGCGCCCTCCCCTTCGGACTTATCGCGCTACTTGCCATTATTGAAAAATTATGAAATGTTTGCTTCAAGTTAAAATCCATCAAAATTTCGCTCTACATCTATCATAGTCCCTGCTTTGCTCTATTTTCCACTAGCAGAACACAATCGAACGTTCGGTTAGCTCTACCGCAGTTTGAATAGTATGCCTCTAATTGCTTTAAATTCGGACAATACCTACGTTAAAATTCACGAAGTTAGAAGAAATTTTGCCGTAAAACGACAAATTTTTTCTTACCAAGTTACCAAAAAAATATTGATTGTTTCTATAATCAATCCATAATCGAACATGGATTTACTCGAATATCAAGCTAAAGAGCTATTTCGTCAAGTTGGCATTCCTACGCTACCCGCTCAAACCATTGCCGAACCCAGGCAAATCAAACAACTGCAAATTCCGTATCCAGTAGTATTAAAATCCCAGGTTAAAGCGGGAGGAAGAGGTAAAGCAGGAGGCGTGCGTTTCGTTTCTAATACAATCGATGCCATTGCCGCTGCCAGATCTATTTTTAATTTATCGATTTTGCGAGAATACCCCAAAGCTATTTTGGCAGAAGCACACTACAATGCAGAGCGAGAATTTTTTCTGGCAATTGTTTTAGACTACAATTTGCAATGCCCCGTACTTTTGGGTTCGGCATATGGAGGAATGAATCTCGAACCGTTACTGGCAAATTTACATCAGGTACCAATTGACACCGAGTTTTCCTCATTTTATGCTCGTCGTTTAGCTGTCAATATGCAATTGACTGGTGAGTTAGTTTGCTCTGTCAGTCAAATTATTGAAAATATGTATGAACTTTTTAAGGCTAAAGATTTGGAGTCAATTGAAATCAATCCTTTAGGAGTCAACGAACGTGGCGAGTTGATGGCACTGGATGGCAAAATTACTATTAATGATTCGGCAATAGGTAGACATCCAGACATTGCGACCTTAGCAAATTTAGACGATAAAGCGATCTGCAATCTTCGTAGCCAATCTCACAAACGACAAAATGAATCAAACCTGCGTTGGCTTAACTGGCAAGAACCAAATAACAAAATTGGCATTATTACCAATAGCTTCGATCTGACAATTTTGGCTTGGGATTTGATTTGCCGCCGACAAGCAAAACCTGCCTGCGGTATGGTTATCGAACCAAGAGCGAATACTACCGAGGCGTATTGGCAACAACTAAAACTTTCTCTGACAGAATTGATATATAGTGATAAAATTCAGGTCATTTTAGTTAATATTTGGGAACTGGCTATAAGCAGTCGCGATCTCGTTGAGGCGATCGCCGATTGCTATCTTAACGAGCAAAAGACATCTCTAATTGCATCACCGACTAAACTAGTGCTGCGATTCACAAATTGTGAGACTGTTGCCGATATAGAAGGGCTTGGTGCTACAGAAACAATCTATTTAATAGATAGTTTAGAAGAAGCCATTTCCCTAACAGTCACTTTGGCAAAAAATGAAAGTTGACCCCCAGACCAATAAACGATCGCTAAACTAATTTTTGTGGAATAAATTTGTTATTTATGAATTGGTCATTTGCTCGAGATACTCAGGTTATCGTTCAAGGAATTGACGAACCAGAAGTAAGCGATCGCGTTTTGGCACTTAAGGCTTACGGAACTAATATTGTCGCTGGAGTGAGTTATGACAACAACCAGTCCGCTAAAGACGAAATTCCCGTCTACCAGTTAGTAGAAAAGGCAATCTCCGAATGCGGGCAAGCTGAAATTAGCTTGATTTTCGTTCCACCCTATCAGGTACTCGATGCGGGACGAGAAGCGATCGCCGCTGGAGTTCGATACTTAATTATTTTTACCACAGGAATACCACCATTAGATACTATCTCTTTATTAAAGTGGGCAAAGACTAATAACACTTCGATTTTAGGTCCTGGTAGTCATGGTTTTGTCATTCCAGAGCAGGTTTGGATGGGTACTCTGCAACCGCAATTTTATCAGGCTGGAAAAGTTGGTTTGATAGGCAATAGCCCTTATTTAAGCTATGAAGTAGCTTGGGAGCTAAATCAGGCGCAATTGGGACAGTCGATAGTAGTTTGTTTGGGTGAAGACAAAATTCTGGGTTCGAGTTTGAGTCAATGGTTATCGATTCTCAGTGACGATGCCAATACTGAAGCCATCGTCTTAGTTGGCAGAACTCTCTATGAAACTGAAGAAGTAATCGATTTTTACGAACGTAGTGCAGCTAAAAAACCATTGATTATCTATCTAGCAGGATTGCAGGCTCCTCAAGAAAAACTATTTCGCAATGCCGTTACTATTATTACCAATCACCTATCTTCTTCAATTCCTGTGGTTAATACTAACCACCAAGACCTCGATCGCTTAAAACAGGCAGGAATAAAAATTGCTGGCAAACCCTGTGAAATTCCTTTGCTGATTGAAAAGAGTTTAAAGTCTAAATAGTCAGAGGCTACTTCGGCAACGTTTTTAGAGGCAACGGCGATGCCCCACAGGACATTTCGATTGGCGGCACGCTCCAGCGATTGACGAAGCCTGACGGATGGCTGCACGAGCAAAGCTCGAAATCGCGTCCTTCTCTAACCGGTGGTAAAGTTTTCGCGTCGTTTTGATGAAGATTTTCCGTGCCTACTAATTCTTGGGTTATCTTGGATTTCTAAACTTAATTTTATTGCCAAACTGTATCTAAAGTAATATATGTATTTTTGCCGCTGGCAACACACTGATAGATAGGCTTTTTGGCTCCAACACATACTAAAATTATGAGACAAACTTTTAACGTTCGCTCTAACAGTGCGCTCTATTTTTTAATATTTATTGGTATTTGGATATTTCCTGCGATCGCCAAACTAAATCCTCTCTTGGCTGCCGAAAAAATTAAATTAATTTACGGACCTTTTAACGGCAATATTTCAGTCCACTCTCTCAAAACATATGCCGACACTGGCGAACTAACCAGAGAATTTCGCCTTTATGCCAAATTTATCGATCGCGATACTTTAACTAAGTTACGCTACTGGCTACAAAAAAGCTTTAGTAGCGATCGCGTCGAACTATATAAATACAGTCAAACTACAGAAGGAGAAAAGTTGCTTCAAGACTTGGGAACGGCAGTAAAAACCCATCCCGAGCGCAATGGCTTTTATGCAATTCGTTCGGCTTTAATTGAAGCTGCGGCTGCACCTGGCAGCACTGAAGGTTGGACGGTTATAGATGTCATGCAGAAATTCCCTGCTAATGACGTTCGGATCGATACCAGGAAACTGTTTGAGCTTAACAAATTTTGGCAAGAATCTGAAGCTACTATTAAGCTCAATTAAATAAAATATCTTTTTTCAAAGAACCCAAATTACTCGCACGTCTACTCTAATTTGTTAGATAAGTTAAATTTGTTCGAGCCTCCTAAACCCCAACTTTGGAAGAACAAATCAAAAACCAACCCTGTATTTTAGTCTGGACGCGCTACTACTATATCGATTAAATAACTATTTGACTCAGCCTATTCCACCTCTCCAACGGGTGGATTTTTGTTTTGAACATTACAGTTATTTATAGCGTTGTGTTTTTCCTGGCTTTTATAGCTTCTCTATCGAGAACGTCTCCAGATATTGTGCTACTAACATACAACAATGATTTTAGATGGTAATTTTACTTTGTCGATTCGATCTATGTGGCAATCAAATCAAGCGATATTGCTATAAAATATCTAAAATAACTTCGGAGGTATTGTAAAAAAAGGCAAGTAGACACTTAACTATATCTTGTATTGATAAAAATTACTGGTGTCGAAATACACAAAAACCATTTAAGCCTTGAAAAAAACTTGTTTAAATATTTGTTTGGCTCGAATATATTTGCATTCGGAAGTCAATAAATAATAGGCTCGTTGCACAAATCATAATTGACTATTTGAGAGAGGAAGATGTTAAAGAAAAAAATCTTTAGACTTTTATTTATGTAATAAAAGTCTAATACACAAGATAGTAACTCAACAACTTAATTAAAAAACATTTTAATTTTAAATCTTTCTAATTCAATAAAATAAGCTTAATACACAAGCATGAATTATCGTCGCTTAAAGCTCTACGCCGTCATGTCCAGACTGCGTTTCCCAAAAACTTATCGTGGAAAAATAATGTCGATTGCTTTTATCGGCACTCACGTACCTTTACTGACTCTGTTTTTTTATGCGATTATTTCTGGTTCATTGTCTGCGGAGGCTACGGTAAGGCTAATTATAATTGCTTTAATTGCCACCTTAATTGGCACATTGGCTACCCTCTGTGTATTAAATTATTTGCTGTATCCAATTACATTAACTTCTCAAGTTTTACGCCAGTACACTGAAGAACAAACACTAATCGATCTACCTACTAAATTTAAAGATGAAGTGGGAACGCTAATGGCAGATACGGCAAAAACTTTAGAAAAATTAGACAAAGCTATTGAATATCTAGCCAACTACGACAAGTTAACAGATTTACCAAACAAAAAAATGTTTCGAGTATATCTGCAACAGGCAATTTATCAAACCAGTAGAGAAACACAGTTTGCTTTGATTGTTTTAAGTATTGATAATCTAAAAAGTATTAACAGTGCCTTTGGTCATAAAATTGGTGATTTGTTAATTCAAAAAGTAGCTATAAGAATAGCTAGATATTTAAATGTCAAAGATATACTCTCTCGATATAGCGATTGTGAATTTGCTATTTTACAGAAAAATACTAACTACTATAAATTAACTTTGTTTGCTCGAACTTTACTCGAAGCTATTTCCAAACCATATTCTTTACTTGGGCAAAAAATTCATGGAAAATTCAACCTAGGAATTACAATATATCCTGTTGATGGAGTTAGCGGCGAACAATTATTACAAAATACAGATAATGCCGTACATCAAGCAAAACAGCAAGCAACAAACACTTATCAATTTTATTCTGCAGAAAGCAACGATCTGCTAAGGCGTAGATTGATTTATGAAGAAAACTTGCGTTATGCTTTGAGAAGAAATGAATTAATAGTTCACTATCAGCCTAGAGTAGACGTTGCTAACGGTCGCCTCGTATCCGTAGAAGCTCTACTACGCTGGCAAAGTCCAGAATTAGGTGCCGTTTCTCCATCTGAATTTATTCCTATTGCTGAAGAAAGTAATCTAATTGAGACAATTGGCGAATGGGTATTGCTTAACGCCTGCAAACAAAATAAACAATGGCAGCAAGAAGGATTGCCACCACTTCGCGTATCGGTCAATCTTTCTCCCTATCAACTCAGACAAAATAATTTGGTAGAAATAGTCGAGCGCGTATTAATAGAAACAGGCTTAGAAGCCAACTATTTAGAGCTAGAAATTACTGAAAGCTCTTTAATGGAAAAGTTAGAGGCAATAGCAACTATTTTACGACAGCTTAAAAGCAAAGGAATTAGTTTGGCTTTAGACGATTTTGGTACTGGCTTTTCATCGTTAAGCTATTTACAGAAATTACCTCTCGACACCTTAAAAATCGACCGTTCATTTGTAATTAATGTTGCTTCAAATCCCAGCGATGCTGCAATTTCAAGAGCAATTGTGGCTCTTGCGCAAAGTCTCGAACTAAATATTGCTGCCGAAGGAGTTGAGACTCAAGCACAGTTTGACTTTATTCAAAATCAGGGTTGCCATGAAGTACAGGGTTATTACTTTAGCGAACCTCTGTCGGCATATAATCTGAGAAATTTTTTACTTACCTATCAGGCTCAAAATCAAACGGTTTTTCCTAGAGTTTGAGATAGGGTAATTGCAATTACGCTCCGCTTAGCGTTCCGAAACATTTTTGCTTTGTCCCCTATCGTCGTACCCCTTCACCCTACTATAATCACTTTCGATGCCATAATAGCGAGTCAACACAAAAGAAAGTAGATGCGAATTTTATTTGTAGCAGCAGAAGCCGCACCCGCAGCTAAAGTAGGGGGAATGGGAGATGTAGTTGGTGCCTTACCTAGAACCCTGCGGCGATTGGGACACGATGCCCGTATTTTTATGCCTTACTACGGCTTTCTCAATCAGTCAATGCAGCTTCCTCAGCAGCCAATCTGGTGGGGTTCTGCCATGTTTAATCAGTTTGCTGTCTACGAAACTGTGTTACCCGATAGCGATGTTCCTCTTTATTTATTCGGTCATCCAGCTTTCGATCCCGATCGCGTTTATGGTGGAGAAGATGAATTCTGGCGGTTTACCTTTTTTGCCAACGGTGCGGCAGAATTTTGTTGGAACTACTGGAAGCCAGAGATCGTTCATTGTCACGACTGGCATACGGGAATGATTCCCGTCTGGATGCACCAATCCCCCGATATTAGCAGCGTTTTTACCATTCACAACCTGGCATATCAAGGTCCCTGGCGTTGGTATTTAGAGAAAATCACCTGGTGTCCCTGGTATATGCAAGGTCATAATACTATGGCGGCTGCGGTGCAGTTTGCCGATCGCGTCAACGCTGTTTCTCCGACTTACGCTCAACAGATTCAAACGGTAGAATATGGCGAAAAGCTAGAGGGTTTGCTTTCTTTTATCAGCGGTAAAATTTCGGGAATAGTTAACGGTATTGATGTCGATAGTTATAATCCAGCAACGGATAAATGTTTGTATCAAAATTTTTCGGTAGACACCTTAGATAAACGCAGTCAAAATAAAGCTGCTTTACAAACAGAGTTAGGTTTACAAGTCGATGAAGATGCCCTGTTAATGGGGATTGTAACCCGTCTAGTCGAACAGAAAGGAATCGGTCTGCTCCTGCAAATACTAGACCGCTTTATGGCTTATAGCAACGCTCAACTAGTAGTTTTAGGTACGGGCGATCGTAATTTAGAAACTCAGTTGTGGCAAACTGCGACTCGTTTTCCAGGCAGAATGTCGGTTCAATTGCTATATAGCAATCCACTATCGAGAAAAATTTATAGTGGTTGCGATGTTTTTTTAATGCCTTCTAAGTTTGAACCCTGTGGTATCAGTCAAATGATAGCAATGCGTTATGGTTGCATTCCGATTGTTAGACGTACTGGTGGTTTAGTCGATACCGTTTCCCATCACGATCCCGTTCGCAGTGCGGGAACTGGTTACTGCTTCGATCGCTACGAACCTTTAGATCTTTATACCTGTATGGTTAGAGCCTGGGAGGGTTTTCAGTATAAAGATAAATGGCAAGAACTTCAGCAGCGAGCGATGAAAAAAGACTTTAGCTGGGTGCGATCGGCTTTAGAGTACATCAAACTGTATAAAGAAGTAGCTGGACATAACACAGAACTGACGCGAGCAGAACTCGAGAAACTTGAGATTTTAAATTTAGATAAGTACATAAATTAACCATTAACCGTAAGGTGGGTAAAGAAAGAGTAATTTTGGTAATCACTAATAACTGCAAGACGTTTGCCCACGCTACTCACTCGTTTTTACTTACAAGCCACTTTCTCGCATCGCCTCTAAATAATCAACTGCTGCCTCTAACTGAGAGTCATAAGAGTAAGAAAATTCTTCAAACCATCTACCTTCTTCCGAGTTTAGATCTAGGTTTTGTAACCAGTGACGAGCTTTGTCAGTCAATGCAGCTTTTCTTCTTAAGGCTCGGTGTTCGGCTCTTTTTTTAGCCGCTATTTCAGCTTCTCGTTGCTGCTCTGCCTGCCGTTCTGCTTGCTGTTTTTGTGCGGCTAGTTCTCTGGCTTGCTGTTGCTGCTTTAATTGTTCGTAAAATTGCTGCTGGTTTGACTGAGGAGAGCGATCGCTAGTTTCTTGGCGAGTCGGATGCGGTTTGTTTTCTCTTTGCCTTTTTGCTTGCTGTTTTTTGGCAGCTAGTTCTCTGGCTCGCTGTTTTTGCTTTAATTGTTCGTAAAATTGCTGTTGGTTTGATTGAGGAGAGCGGTCGTTAGCAGAATTACTGCGATTAGCTCTGCTATTGCCCAAATAGCGATCGCTAGTTTTTCGATCGCTCGGACGTGGTTCTTCTCTTTCTACCTCAGTTTTTACGTCTGAAAGTAATTCATCAAACAATGCCGATTCTGCGGCATTATCCGCTGATGATTGAGTTTGTGGAGGCGGCGCAGACTGAGATTTAGCCCGATTGGGCTTATTTTCTTTTTGCTCGGAGAACTTGCGCTTTTCGGACTGGTATTCTACTTTTAACTCAGCCAATAGTTCGTCCATTTCATTTGCCATAACCGCCTCTCAAACTAGTGCTTTTAACTTATAAAAAAAGTTGAATTTTTACTACTTAGATCCTAGGCGGCATTTATAACTTCTGCTAGTGGTTTCCAACTCACGGAGCGATCGCCACCCATTTCCAAGACTACTTTAATTCGTGGCTCTTGCTTTGGCAGATCGATTAAATATTCGAGTTCCTGACGAGACAAAACCTGTCCTTCCATAATCCACAGTACCAATCCTTTCGCATTTTCTGCCAGATTTGCCAGTTCATAGTTAGCAATGGGCGGTACAAAATAAATATCTCCCACTGCGGCACCTTGCCCGATATCTTTTTTACCTAAATGAGGGGGACGAACGCCGTGAAATCTGGTTAGATAGGCGGCTGGATCGCCCAACCCTCTAGCAGTCAAAGCAATAGTTCGATAACCATAAGCTCGCAATCGCCTTTGATAGCGTCCTTCCGCACCTCCTTCTAAAGGCATATACAAACTCAATGCTCCAGCTTGTTCGAGAGCGCGAATAAAAGATTTACCAGTAGTAATTAATGCCATGTTGTTATAATTCCAGGTTTGCTCGCTCGAAAAATTTATTAAGTTATATCAGAATTATATTTGATTCGCGTCGCGAAACTTAATTAACCGCCAGTTTTACTTTTAAAAAGTTTGCCTTCTACTTGCAAAATACTGTGTAGATCGTGTATCATTATCGATTGTGACTTATTATTAATTTGAGTCTCGTTAGATAGTCAATGACTTTCTCCAGATATTGCCTGGTACTGCAATCTCAATCCCTTCCGCTTCTGGTCTAGATTGGCAAGCGGAAATTATATCTACTTTATGCCTCTTTGCGAAGATACTGAAGAAAAAACTCTTTAAGTCTCTAAAGATAACAGGCATGATTAAAACACCAAGTAGAAGTGATGTTTGAATTTTAAGTCTACTTTGGTGGTATATCTTACAGAACAGTAAATATATATTTATTGCTATACATTATGGCTCGAAGATGTCTCGGGTTAGTTTGGTCTGTTTTCTTTGCTAACCAAATCGACTGCAATCGAGTGTAATAGCACTAGAACTGTTTGCTCTCGATAAAAACATCACTTATAGGCGAAGCTACGGGCGACCGCCAAAATTATATCGAGATTTATAAACTAAACCCTATTAACTTACAACGATAGAGAGGCTAAAATCAGTGTCTGTAGGTATTCTCGGCACCAAACTAGGCATGACCCAGATTTTTAACCAGGAAACTGGGGCTGCTATTCCTGTAACTGTAGTTCAAGCAGGTCCTTGTGTCGTAACTCAAATAAAAACTAAAGAAACCGATGGCTATAGTTCGATTCAAATCGGCTATCAAGAAGTCAGAGAAAAAGCTCTGTCAAAGCCAGAACTCGGTCATCTGCAAAAAACTGGACTGGCACCACTGCGGCACCTGAAAGAATATCGCACCGAATCTACTGGCGAGTATGAATTGGGTCAAACTCTCGATCTTTCAGCAATTTTTAGCACCGAAGCCAAAGTTGATGTGACGGGTAAAACTATCGGTCGCGGTTTTGCTGGCTATCAAAAAAGACACAACTTTCGTCGGGGTTCGATGACTCATGGCTCCAAAAACCATCGCGCTCCTGGTTCGACTGGAGCGGGTACTACTCCAGGCAGGGTTTATCCAGGGAAAAAGATGGCAGGAAGATATGGCGCAACCCAGATAACCGTGCGTAAATTACAGGTAGTAAAAGTAGATGCCGAACAAAATTTATTGTTGATTGGCGGTGCGTTACCTGGAAAACCAGGAGCGTTACTCAGCATCGCACCCAGCAAACAGGTTTAACGCCAGCAATATCCAGTCGCAAATGACAATATCGTCGCAAGATTTATATAGATAACTATGGTTAATTGTGTAGTCAAAAATTGGCAGGGGGAAAATGTCGGCGAGACGACCCTCGAACTAAAAGTTGCCAAAGCAGAAAATGCCGAACATATTGTGCATCGAGCCTTGATCAGACAAATTAATAATGCTCGTCAGGGGACTGCCTCTAGCAAAACTAGAGCCGAAGTTCGTGGGGGCGGACGCAAACCCTGGCGACAAAAAGGAACTGGTCGCGCTCGCGCTGGTTCGAGTCGTTCGCCTTTGTGGCGGGGTGGTGGAGTTATCTTTGGACCCAAACCCAGAGACTTTAGCGTCAAAATGAATCGCAAAGAGCGTCGTTTGGCGTTAAGAACGGCTTTCGACTCGCGACTGGAAGATACGATTGTTGTAGAAAACTTTGCCGAGCAGTTAGATAGACCTAAAACCAAAGAAATAACTGCTGCTTTAAAACGTTGGGAAATAGATGCAGAACGGAAAGTATTGCTAATATTACCAGAAATTCCCGAAAATATTTATTTATCGACTAGAAATATCAGCAATTTAAAGGTTATTAAAGCTACAAACTTAAATATTTACGATTTGCTTAACGCCAGTAAAATTGTCGCGACCACCGACGCTCTAGAACAAATAAAGGAGGTATACGGTGACTAAGAATTACAACAATCCCAGATATTTAGCCGACTTGATCCTCAAACCAATTATTACCGAAAAAGGAACAATTCAAATGGAGCTTGGCAAGTACGTTTTTGACGTTTTGCCTATAGCTACCAAACCACAGATCAAAGCGGCGATTGAAAGTTTGTTTGATGTCAGCGTAGTTAAAGTTAATACTCTGAATCTACCTCGTCAAAAACGCCGTGTAGGTAGGTTTATGGGCTATAAAGCTCAATACAAAAGAGCCATTGTAACTCTAAAAGAGGGAGATTCAATCGTTCTATTCCCCGAACTGTAGATTTCGAGTCAGGCACAATTAACTTTGATGTCAGAGCCTCAGTAAACTTTAAAGATAAATCCAACTATGGGTACTCGTTCTTTTCGACCATATACACCAGGAACTCGCCAAGCGGTTATATCCGATTTTGCCGATATTACCAAGAGTAAACCCGAGAAATCTCTTACTAAATACAAACATCGCAAAAAAGGGCGCAACAATCGTGGCGTAATTACCAGCCGTCGTCGCGGTGGCGGACACAAGCGTCTCTATCGTATTATTGATTTTCGTCGTGACAAACGCAATATTCCTGCTGAAGTGATTGCGATCGAATACGATCCTAATCGCAACGCCCGTATTGCCTTAGTGCAGTACGAAGATGGTGAAAAACGCTATATTCTTGCCGCAGTAGGCATGAAAGTAGGTACGCAAATTATTGCCAGTCCCGATGCTCCAATTGAAGTAGGGAATGCTCTGCCACTCAGCAATATTCCCCTGGGAGAAACGATTCACAATATCGAACTCGTAGCGGGAAGAGGCGGACAAATCGTGCGTGCCGCAGGTACTGCTGCCAAGCTGATGGCGAAAGAAGGAGGATATGTAACTATCGGTCTTCCCTCTAAAGAAGTCAGAATGATTCGCAAAGAATGTTACGCCACTATCGGACAGGTAGGTAACGTCGAAGCCAGAACCCTCAAACTAGGTAAAGCAGGAAAATCTCGCCATCTCGGTAAAAGACCGCAAGTTAGAGGAAGCGTAATGAACCCAGTAGATCACCCTCATGGTGGTGGTGAAGGACGTGCGCCAATTGGTAGAAGCGGTCCTGTTACTCCCTGGGGAAAACCTACTTTAGGTCTGAAAACTCGTAAGAAGAAAAAAGTTAGCGACAAGTTAATCGTGCGTCGCCGTCGGAAAAAATCAAAATCAGCGGCTAATTAAACGTACTTTACCAGTCGCGATCGCCAATTATCGAATACTAATATTACCAATTATGAGTCGTTCGCTTAAAAAAGGACCATTTATCGCCGACAGTTTGCTTGGCAAAATCGAAAAGCTTAACGCAGCTAACAAAAAAGAAGTAATTAAAACCTGGTCGCGCTCTTCGACAATTTTGCCGCAAATGGTCGGTCATACGATCGCCGTTCACAACGGTCGCCAGCATATTCCCGTATTTGTCAGCGATCAAATGGTCGGTCACAAGTTAGGAGAGTTTGCCCCCACTCGTACTTTTAGAGGTCATGCCAAAGGGGATAAAAAAGGCAGACGTTAAAGTTAACCAGCATAATTTTTGAATGCCAAATATAAACAATCATGGCAATAGATACTAATAATGAAGTAAAGGCGATCGCCCGCTATATTCGGATGTCGCCATTTAAAGTCAGGCGGGTGCTAGATCAGATTCGCGGTCGGCAATATCGAGAAGCACTAATTATTCTCGAATTTATGCCTTATAAAGCCTGCGAACCAGTACTTAAAGCTTTGCGTTCTGCTGTAGCTAACGCCGAGCATAACAACGGACTCGACCCCACTAACCTAGTTGTCAGTCAGGCTTACGCCGATGGAGGTCCCGTTCTCAAACGCTATCGACCAAGAGCGCAAGGTCGAGCCTACCAAATTCGCAAGCCAACTTGCCACATTACCGTAGCAGTTGCTCCTGACGTAACCGAATAATCGGGCAATTATTTAAAAAACTGACCTAACTACGAGGAAACATTAGTGGGACAAAAAATACATCCAACGGGCTTTCGGTTGGGAATTACTAAAGAACATCAATCTCGGTGGTATGCCGATACCAAACGCTATCCCGAACTATTACAAGAAGACCATCAAATTAGAGAGCATATTAACAAAGAGCTTGGTAACGCGGGGATTTCTCAAATAAAAATCGAGCGTAAAGCCGATCAAATCGATCTGGGCATTCACACCGCTCGCCCTGGTGTAGTTGTCGGTCGGGGCGGATCGGGAATTGAAAAATTGCGTACCGATCTTCAAAGTGTGGTTAACAATCGCCAGATTCGGATCAACGTTATTGAAGTTCCCCGCGTCGATGCCGATGCGGCATTGATTGCCGAGTACATTACCCAGCAGCTAGAGCGAAGAGTATCTTTTCGCCGCGTGGTACGTCAGGCAATTCAAAGAGCGCAGCGAGCCGAAGTTCAAGGAATTAAGATTCAGATTGGCGGTCGCTTAAACGGTGCGGAAATCGCTCGTACAGAATGGGTCAGGGAAGGAAGAGTTCCCTTACATACCTTAAGAGCGGATATCGATTATGCCTATCGTACGGCTCTCACTATCTATGGAATTTTAGGGGTTAAAGTTTGGATCTTTAAAGGAGAAATTATTCCAGGACAGGAAGAAATAGCCGCCGCTCCCAGTCAAACTCCTCGCCGTCAACGCCGTCGCCAGAAATTTGAAGACCGTTCGGAATAGTTGTTAACAGCACGAATTTATCATTATGCTCAGTCCCAGAAGAACTAAATTTCGCAAACAGCATCGCGGTCGCATGAGAGGTATGGCACATCGAGGCAATACTCTAAACTTCGGCGACTACGGACTTCAAGCTATCGAACCTTCCTGGATTACCTCGCGCCAAATTGAAGCCGCCAGACGAGCTATGACCCGCTATATCAAAAGGGGCGGTAAAATTTGGATTCGGATTTTTCCCGATAAGCCAGTAACGATGCGACCTGCCGAAACCCGTATGGGTTCTGGTAAAGGTAATCCAGAATTTTGGGTAGCAGTGGTCAAACCAGGCAGAATTATGTTTGAAATGTCAGGAGTAGCAGAACCAATTGCTAGAGAAGCAATGCGTCTAGCGGCTCAAAAACTACCGATTAAAACCAAATTTATCAACCGTGAGGAGGAATTTTAGTCGTGGCTTTACCCAAAATAGCCGAAGTCAGAAGCTTGAGCGACGAAGAGATATCAGAAGAGATTTTAGCCGTCAAGCGAGAACTGTTTCAGTTGCGATTGGAACAGGCAACTCGCCGACTGGAAAAACCCCATCTGTTCAAACATAGTAAGCATCGTCTCGCTCAACTGTTGACCGTCGAAAGAGAACGAGAACTAGCAGCCATTCGCGCCGAACCTGAGTCCGAGTCTGCTACTACATCCGCAACAGAGGAATAAGTTGAATTATGGCAGTAAAAGAAAGAGTAGGTGAAGTTGTTAGCGACAAAATGGATAAAACCATAGTTGTAGCAATCGAAAACCGCTCCCCCCATCCCAAATACGGCAAAATCGTCGTTAGAACCAAAAAATATAAGGTTCACGATGCTGAAAATCAGTGCAAAACTGGCGATCGCGTGCGTATCCGCGAAACTAGACCCCTCAGTCGCACCAAACGCTGGACGCTAGCCGAAATTATAGAAACCAAAAATTGATAACTTTTATTTACGAATATTACGGTCGCGCTCGAAGATGATTCAACAACAGACCTATTTAAATGTCGCCGATAACAGTGGCGCACGTCAGCTGATGTGCCTGCGAGTTATTGGTAAAGGTAATAGTCCCTATGCTTTCATTGGTGATGTCGTTATTGCTGTAGTTAAAGACGCTCTGCCAAACATGGCAGTCAAAAAATCCGAAATAGTCAGAGCGGTAATCGTGCGTACCAAACAAGCAGTACGTCGCGAAAGCGGCATGAGCATCCGTTTTGACGATAATGCAGCGGTAATTATCAATCAAGAAGGCAATCCGAGAGGAACTCGCGTTTTTGGTCCAGTAGCACGGGAATTAAGAGAGAAAAACTTTACCAAAATAGTTTCTCTAGCTCCGGAGGTGATCTAAATGGCAAAAACCAAACAAGCTCAGAAAGCAAAAATGCACGTAAAAAAAGGAGACACCATTCAAGTGATTTCTGGCACTGACAAGGGCAAGATAGGCGAAATTATTCGTGCTATCCCCCAAACCAGTCAGGTTATCGTCCAGGGAGTCAACGTCAAAACCAAACACGTCAAACCCCAGCAAGAGGGAGAATCGGGACAAATTGTCACCTTTGAAGCTCCCATTCATAGTTCTAACGTCATGCTCTATTCCCAAAAGGAAGAAGTAGCCAGCCGAATCAGCTATACCTTTACCGACGACGGACGCAAAGTGCGGATGTTGAAAAAAACTGGCGAAATAATCGACTAGTTGTTGTCTGGCGAGCAGTTGCTATCTCGAAACCCGAATTTTGTTTATAGTCTCCTGACCAAGCCCAGGAAAAAATACCAAACACCATGCCAAAACCACTTAAAACTAGATACATTGAAGATATCGTTCCCAAGCTAACCGAACAATTTAACTACACCAATACTCATCAAGTACCCAAGGTAGTTAAAGTGATTATCAATCGCGGTTTGGGAGAAGCATCACAAAATGCTAAAGCCCTCGAATCTTCGATTAGCGAGCTAGCTACAATTGCCGGGCAAAAGCCAGTGGTAACGAGAGCCAAAAAGGCGATCGCTGGATTCAAACTCCGTAAAGGAATGCCCGTAGGAGTGATGGTCACTCTTAGAGGCGATCGGATGTATGCTTTTCTCGATCGCACGATCAATATTGCTCTGCCCCGTATTCGCGATTTTCGTGGCATTAGCCCGAAAAGCTTTGATGGTCGGGGTAACTATAGTCTAGGGGTTAGAGAACAGCTCATCTTTCCCGAAATTGACTATGACAGCATCGATCAAATTAGAGGATTGGACATTTCTATCGTTACTTCGGCAAATACAGATGAAGAAGGACGCGCCCTACTCAGGGAAATGGGAATGCCTTTTCGCAATAGTTAAATTTTCAAATAATAAGAAATAATGGCGGCAAACGATACTATTTCAGATATGCTGACCCGCATCCGCAATGCCTGCCTGGTCAAGCATCAAACTACATTAGTACCTTCGACAAAAATGACTCGTAGCATTGCCCGAGTTCTAGAAAGTGAAGGCTTTATCAGCGGTTATGAAGAAACTGAGGAAGAATTAAAGAAAAACATCGTCATTACTCTCAAATATAAAGGTAGAAACCGTCAGCCGATTATTAATACCCTCAAAAGAGTCAGCAAACCAGGACTGAGAGTATACTCCAAGCGTAAAGATATTCCTCGTGTCCTCGGTGGTATTGGTATTGCGATCGTTTCTACCTCGCATGGAGTAATGACCGATAGAGAAGCTCGTCGCCAAGGCGTTGGGGGCGAAATTCTCTGTTACGTTTGGTAATTTTAAGGAGTATACTACATATGTCTCGTATTGGTAAGCGACCCATCGCCATTCCTGCCAAAGTAACCGCAGAAATCAACGGACAGCAGGTTACGATTAAAGGACCCAAAGGCACTTTAGCAAGAGTTATACCAGCGCCCATTTCTGTCAGACAAGAAGGAGAAACTATAGAAGTTACTCCAGACAATGACTCGCGTCTCGGTCGTCAACGTCACGGTCTCTGCCGTACTTTAGTTGCCAACATGGTAGAAGGCGTATCCCAAGGATTTCAAAAACGCTTGCAGGTTCAAGGTGTAGGTTATCGGGCGCAGGCTCAAGGCAAACAACTAACTCTCAATGTTGGCTACAGCCAGCCAGTGGAAATAATTATGCCCGACGGTATTGATGTGGCTATTGAAAATAGAAATACCGAAATTATCATTAGTGGTATTGACAAAGAATTAGTAGGCAATATCGCTGCTAGAATCAGGGCAGTTCGTCCCCCAGAACCTTATAAAGGAAAGGGGATTCGCTATTTTGGCGAGCAAATAAGACGTAAAGCAGGTAAAACAGGTAAGAAGTAACAAATTATGAAGCCTCCTCGCAAAGAACTAGTTAAACGCCGTCATCGGCGAATCCGCAAACAAATAGCAGGTACACCCGAACGCCCGCGTCTCTGTGTGTTTCGGTCAAATAAACATATTTACGCTCAGATAATTGATGATGTGGCACAGCATACCCTTGTAGCTGCATCGACTATTGATAGAGAATTTAATCTAGAGTCAACTACTGGAGCCACCTGTTCTAACTCAGCAGCAGTAGGTCAGCTTGTAGCGCAAAGAGCTTTAGATAAAGGCATTTCCAAAGTAGTTTTCGATCGCGGCGGCAATCTCTATCACGGTCGCATTGCCGCACTAGCTGAAGCCGCTCGCGAAGCTGGGTTAGACTTTTAAAATATCGACATCATATACATATAGAAAATAATTATTATGCCTAAATCAAAGTCTCGTCGTCGCGGACGCGCTAAAGAAAAAGACACTAACTGGCAAGAGCGGGTCGTTCAAATTCGCCGCGTTAGTAAAGTAGTTAAAGGTGGTAAAAAATTAAGCTTTAGAGCGATCGTGGTCGTCGGTAACGAAAACGGTCAGGTAGGAGTTGGAGTTGGTAAAGCAGCCGATGTAATCGGTGCGGTTCGCAAAGGCGTAGCCGATGCCAAAAAACAGTTAGTCGATGTTTCTCTAACTAAATCAAGCTCCATTACTCACGTTAGTAACGGTATTGCTGGAGGTGCTAAAGTCTTTATGCGTCCAGCCGCTCCAGGTACTGGAGTAATTGCCGGTGGTGCGGTACGCACCGTACTAGAGCTAGCAGGCGTTAAAAACATTTTAGCCAAACAGTTAGGTTCTAATAGTCCTTTAAATAACGCTAGAGCTACCATAGATGCTCTCGACAGCTTGCGAACTTTTTCCGAAGTTGCTAGAGAAAGAGGCATTTCTATAGAACAGATATATGCTTAATAAATAAAAACTATGAAACTAGAAAATCTAAGTCCCAAAGCAGGGTCAAAGAGCCGCAGGCGCAGAGTCGGACGGGGTATATCCGCAGGACAAGGAGCTAGCTGTGGCTACGGTATGCGCGGACAGAAATCTCGTTCTGGTACTGGCACTAAAGCTGGTTTTGAAGGGGGACAAATGCCGCTCTATCGACGGGTTCCCAAATTAAAATATTTTCCTTTAGTCAACCAGAAACAGTACACAATTATTAACATAGAGCAGCTAGCTACTCTAGAGGCAAATTCGGCAGTAAGTAAAGAATCTTTATTAGCAGACGGAATTTCGACTACTGATGATGGTCCTTTAAAAGTTCTGGGTAGAGGAGAGTTAAATGTACCCCTGACAATAACTGCGGCAGCTTTTACTAAAGGAGCGCGTCAAAAAATTGAAGCTGCGGGCGGTAGCTGTATTCTCGAAGAAACTCAAGCCGAACCATCTCAAGACAGCGAAGCTTAAGTCAGGAAAATTCCAAGGTTTTAAATTACTATTTCCTCTTCGTAAGTCTGAGGTTGCTTCTAAGTAGTAAAAGTGAAAAAATTAGATCGGTATAGTTAAAAAAATAAGACAATAAGCGCAGCTATTACCTTAAGGCGATCGGGCGTTTAACCTATTTGGCTTCTAGCTACCACAACAACAATTATGGTTCGAGAAAAAACTCCATCAGCACAAGAAACATTTTTACAGATGGCGCAAGCAGCAGGTCTTAGAGGTCGGCTGCTCGTTACTATTGGTCTGTTAATTTTAGTTCGTTTGGGAGTATTTATTCCCATTCCAGGAATTGACCGTGAAAGATTTGGCAATTTACTTGGTAATACTACTAATGCTTCAATTGTCGGGTTTTTAGATATTTTTACTGGCGGCGGTATTTCAGCACTGGGAATTTTTGCCCTGGGCATATTACCTTTTATTAATGCTTCTATTATTATGCAGTTGTTAGCTTCTGCTATTCCCTCTTTAGAAGATCTACAAAAAAATGAGGGAGAAGCAGGTAGAAGGAGAATTTCTCAGATCACCCGCTATGTCGCTCTGGGATGGGCGATAATTCAAAGTTTGGGTATTACTCTAGGTTTGCTGGTAGCTAATGGCATTATCTCAAGAAGCTTTTTTCCGATCGCCGAAACCGTACTCGCTTTGACTGCAGGCTCGATGTTCGTCATGTGGATTTCGGAATTAATTACCGAACGCGGTATTGGTAATGGGGCATCTTTGTTGATTTTTGTTAATATCGTGGCCGTATTACCCAAAACTCTGGGAAATACCATTAGCTACGCTCAAAACGGCGGACGAGAAGCAATCGCTCAGGTAATCGTGTTGCTTTTAGTTTTCCTGACGATGATCGTCGGTATTGTGTTTATTCAAGAAGGAACGCGCCGCATTCCCATTATTTCGGCTCGTCGTCAGGTAGGCAGAAGAGTATATCGCGAGAGAACTAATTACCTACCTTTAAGACTCAACCAAGGCGGAGTAATGCCAATTATTTTTGCCTCCGCAGTCTTGTTCTTACCTGCTTCTCTGGCAGGATTTATTCCCGGACAAGGTACGGCAAAAAATATTATCAATCGTATCGCTGTAGCTATTCAACCTGGAAGTTGGCTTTATATTGTCGTGTATTTGTTGCTCATCTTATTCTTTAGCTATTTTTACACTAGCTTGATTAGCAATCCCGATGATATGTCCCAAAATCTCAAAAAAATGGGAGCTTCTATTCCTAGTATCCGCCCAGGAAAGGCAACTAGAGACTATTTAGAAAAAGTTCTCAATCGTCTGACTTTTTTAGGAGCAATTTTTCTAGGTTTGGTAGCGACTATTCCTACTTTGGTCGAAAGCGCAATCCCAGCGGGAACTACGGTATTTAGCGGTTTTGGTGCCACCTCTCTGTTAATTTTAGTGGGAGTAGCAATCGATACTGCCAAACAGATTCAGACCTATGTAATTTCACAGCGTTACGAAGGTATGGTCAAGCAGTAAGTTAGTTATCTAACTGTCGAGCGAAATTCTTTTATGCGGAGGACGCAAATTTAAAATGACAAAAAGATTGATTTTTTTAGGTCCTCCTGGAGCGGGCAAGGGAACTCAGGCACAGATTTTGTCAGAAACTTATAAAATTCCTCACATATCTACTGGCGACATTTTGAGAACCGCCGTTACTTATAAAACTCCTTTGGGCGACAAAGCTAAAGGCTACATGGATCGTGGTGAATTAGTTCCTGACGACTTGATTCTCGATTTGATTAAAGATCGGCTTTTGCAGTCAGATGCAGCTAAAGGGTGGATTTTAGACGGGTTTCCTCGCAATGTCGCTCAGGCAAAATTTTTAAACAGTCTACTGGCAGAATTAGATTTAGCCGCCGATCGCGTTTTATATTTAGCAGTACCCGATGAAGTATTAATTTCCAGACTGCTATCGCGCCAGCGTCGGGATGATAATGAAGCAACCATTCGACGGCGTTTGGAAGTCTATCGTCGCGATACTATGCCCGTAATCGATTTTTATCAAGAGCAGAGCACTTTGAAAACTATTGATGGTGATGGGGCAATGGAAAATGTCACCTCAGCTTTAAAAGAAGCGATCGCCTGAACGAGACAGTTTCTTGCCAAAAGTCGCTTTTTTTGATAAAGACGGTTAAAAAGTGTAAGATAAAAAACTGGATAAAAAATTAAAGAGGCAATAGCGCGATCTCGATAAGCAAAACTTATCTGGAGAAGCGCACTCAGACGAGCTAGCGATTTACGCCTGCCGTCTATTATTCTTGCACCAATAGCGGAGAACTTTAAAATTGGCAAAACAAGATCTAATTGAAATGGAAGGTACTGTAACTGAGTCACTTCCTAATGCAATGTTTCGTGTCGATCTCGACAACGGATTTAATGTCTTGGCTCATATTTCAGGAAAAATAAGACGTAACTATATCAAAATTTTACCTGGCGATCGAGTTAAAGTCGAATTAACTCCTTACGATTTGACCAAGGGCAGAATTACCTATCGTTTGAAAAATAAATAGCAACAAGAAATCGCTCGAACTTGTCACTAATTAGCGATTCAGTTTCTTGACATAGTAAGATAATATAAAATATAATTATAAGCTTGCAGTGTGGCCAAAAGAAGGCATGAAAGTTAGACCATCAGTAAAAAAAATGTGTGATAAATGCCGCGTCATTCGTCGGCGCGGTCGCGTCATGGTGATTTGTAAAACCAATCCCAAGCACAAACAGCGTCAGGGATAAATTAAATCGCTATAGCAATAGTTATTAAATAGTAAGTAATACGCAAACATCAAGTAAGGAGAAAATAGCGTGGCACGGATTTCTGGTGTAGACCTTCCCCGTGATAAGCGGATAGAAATTGCGCTGACATATATTTTTGGGATTGGTCTATCGAGGGCGCAAGAAGTTCTCTCAGCTACGGGAGTCAATCCAGACACCAGAGTTAGAGACATGGCGGATGAAGACGTTATTAAATTGCGTTCCTATATCGAAGACAACTATAGAGTTGAAGGGGATCTCAGACGTTGGGAGGCGATGAACATCAAACGCTTGGCTGACATCGGAACCTATCGAGGTCGTCGGCATCGCATGGGTTTGCCTTTAAGAGGACAAAGAACTCGTACCAATGCTAGAACACGTCGCGGCAGACGTTTGACCGTAGCAGGCAAGAAAAAAGCTCCCGGTAAGAAATAGTGATTGCAGCACGATATTTCGGTTGTAGGCGTATTTGGCCGATAGCTGAGATGGTGGCGAAATTTACAAAATTCAATCGAAAGCTTTCTGTTGAGATGTTTTTTCGCTCTCAAACAAACCCAACCCATAAATAGAAGTAAATATTTCCAGGGATGGGCGATCCCCTGCGGCAATCGCCGAATCAACTTAAGTGTAGTAGTAATTAGAGTTAAGTAATAAAATAACATGGCGCAACCAAAAAGAAGAACGGGCGCAAAAAAAGCAAAAAAAAATGTTCCCAACGGGGTAGCCCACATCCAATCGACTTTTAACAATACCATCGTAACCATTTCCGATACCAGAGGCGATGTCATATCCTGGGCTTCGGCAGGTTCGAGCGGCTTTAAAGGAGCTAAAAAAGGTACTCCCTTTGCAGCTCAAACTGCCGCTGATAGTGCTGCCAGAAGTGCTATCGATCAGGGAATGCGTCAGTTAGAAGTAATGGTTAGCGGACCTGGTGCGGGACGGGAAACCGCAATTCGCGCTTTACAGGGTGCGGGATTAGAAATAACCTTAATCCGAGATGTTACGCCAATACCCCATAACGGTTGTCGTCCACCAAAGCGGCGCAGGGTATAAAATCATACCAAAAATCAGCAAGTCAAGCGATTGGTAAATTTTTCGGTAACTCAATCGGCTAATCGCTATCGAATAGTAGGGAGATCGGTCTGTGGCGCAATTTCAAATTGAATGTGTAGAGTCAAAAACTCTCAAAAATCAACATCAGTATAGTAAGTTTGTATTAGAGCCTCTCGATCGCGGACAGGGAACGACCCTGGGCAATGCTTTGAGAAGAGTGTTGCTCTCTAATTTAGAAGGGGCTGCGGTTACGGCAATTCGCATTGGTGGAGGAATGGCAAAAGACAAAGACAAGCCAGAACATAAGTTTGGTTTCGCTACCCATGAATTTGCCACCATCGAAGGAGTTAGAGAGGATGTTTTAGAAATTATTCTCAACATGAAGGAAATCGTTCTCAAAAGCTACTCCAATCAGCCAGAAATAGGACGTTTGGTAGCTAACGGTCCTGGAACGGTTACGGCTGCTCAATTCGTCTTGCCCGATGCAATTGAAACTGTAGATTCTAGCCAGTATGTGGCTACCTTAGCCGAAGGCACTAGCTTGGAAATGGAGTTTCGAGTCGAAAAAGGTAAAGGGTATCGCTCTGTCGAACGAGGACGAGAAGAGGGAAGTTCTTTAGATTTTTTACAGGTAGATGCCGTTTTTATGCCAGTTACCAAGGTCAACTACAGCGTCGAAGATGCTCGTATTGACGGTACGGGGATTAAAGAAAGACTAATTGTCGAAATTTGGACTAATGGCAGCATTAAGCCAGAAGAAGCATTATCTCAAGCGGCAGGTATTGCCGTCGATTTGTTCAATCCGCTTAAGGACTTAACCTTAGAACCAATTCAAGACGATTACGTCGAAGACGAAGATCCTACCAGTCAAATTCCGATCGAAGAACTGCAGCTGTCAGTTAGAGCCTATAACTGTCTTAAAAGAGCGCAAATCAATTCGGTATCCGACTTACTCGATTATACCCAAGAAGACCTCTTGGAAATTAAAAATTTTGGACAAAAATCAGCCGATGAGGTTATTGAAGCCCTGCAAAAACGTCTGGGCATTACCCTATCGCAAGAAAAATCAGCCAAAACTATATAGATTTAGCAACCTATCCAATCATGCGTCATCGATGTAAAGTACCTCAATTAGGCTTGCCAGCCGACCAGAGAAAAGCTCTGTTGCGATCGCTGGCAACTCAAATTATCCGTCACGGTCAAATCAGAACTACTAAAGCAAGAGCTAAAGCAGTACGTAGCGAAGTAGACAAAATGATTACCCTGGCAAAAGACGGTTCTCTTGCTGCCAGAAGACAGGCTGCGGCATATCTTTATGATAAAGAGCTAGTCAGCGAACTGTTTAAAGCAGTTGGAGAACGTTATGGCGAGCGCCAGGGAGGATATACTCGCATAGTCAGAACTCAAAACCGCCGTGGTGATAATGCTGAAATGGCAATTATCGAACTAGTATAGTCGATTTATGGTTGTCAGCCACCGCCAATCTAGTGTGAACCAACAGCGAATTGCATTAGTAATTCAATACTTGGGAACGGATTTTCATGGCTGGCAAAGACAGCCAAATCGCGTTACGGTTCAGTCAGAAATCGAAGCAGCAATTGCTTCGGTAGTAGGTTATCCGATTAACCTTCACGGAGCGGGAAGAACTGATTCTGGAGTTCACGCTGCTGCCCAGGTAGCTCATTTTGACTACACGGGACCCATTCCTGCCGATAAGTGGTCGAAAATTCTCAATGCCAGGCTGCCAGAAGGTATACTAATAAGAGCTTCGGCTCTGGTAGTTCCTGACTGGCACGCTCGGTTTTCGGCAGTTTGGCGACGTTATCGCTATACCATCTATACCGATAAACTTCCTAATCTATTTATTAATAGTTTTTGCTGGCATTACTATCGAGCCAGTATCGATGAATCATTAGTGCGAGCTGCTTTGGCTCCCCTGATAGGAAAGCACGATTTAGCAGCTTTTAGAAGGGCGGGCTCTGAGCGAAAGCATTCTTGGGTAGAAATTCAGGCTGCCGAGTGTTATCGTAACGACCCTTTTCTGTATATAGAAATTCAGGCTGATGGTTTTTTGTACGGTATGGTGCGCCTGTTAGTAGGAATGCTGGTAGAGGTAGGAACGGGAGCGCGATCGCTTTCTAACTTTACCCAAGTGTGGCGCGATCGCCGAAGAGACTTAGTCAAGTATTCTGCCCCTGCTAAAGGACTGTGTCTGTTAAGAGTCGGCTACCCCGAACTTCCTTTTCCCCAAAGTGTATGGTTTGATACCCAGCCTACTTTTGTTCTAGAACCATAAACAAGCAGTTTATATAAAAACATAATTTAAAAGATTATTGCCAATGAATAAAACACCTTTACCCACTTCAGATTTAGATAAAAAATGGTACGTAGTTGATGCCGCAGGACAACGTCTGGGACGTTTGGCTACTGAAGTCGCCACAATTTTACGGGGCAAAAACAAACCTTCTTTTACCCCTCACATGGATACTGGCGATTTTGTCATCGTCGTTAATGCCGAAAAAGTAGTGGTAACTGGCAGAAAAAACGAGCAAAAACTCTATCACCGTCATTCTGGAAGACCTGGAGGCATGAAAACCGAAACTTTCGATCAGCTACAGGCGCGTATTCCCAATCGTATCGTCGAAAAAGCAGTAAAAGGAATGCTGCCTAAAAATGCTTTGGGTCGCAAACTATTTACCAAACTCAAAGTATATACGGGCGCGGAACATCCCCATCAGGCACAGCAGCCAGAAGTTTTAAACATTAATACTATTCCCGCAGGAGATAACTAATGCAAGCAACAGAAGCTCAAGATAAAGCAGTTTACTGGGGTACGGGTCGTCGCAAATCATCGGTCGCCAGAGTTCGCCTCGTACCAGGAGAAGGCAATTTAGTGGTAAATGGCAAACCAGGAAGGGATTACTTCAATCGCATTGCCAGCTATTTAACTGCAATCAAAGCCCCTTTGGAAACATTGGGTTTTGAAAATGAATACGATATTTTAGTTAACGCTCATGGTGGTGGTCTAACAGGTCAAGCTGATGCTGTTAAACTAGGAGTAGCGAGAGCTTTGTGCCAGCAAGATCCCAACAATCGCCAGCCCCTAAAAACAGAAGGCTATCTCACTCGCGATCCTCGCTGTAAAGAGCGCAAAAAATACGGTTTGCATAAGGCTCGTAAAGCTCCACAATTCTCCAAACGATAGATCTTATTTAGATAAAATTAACAACCGCAGTCTAATATAAAGAAAAAATATGCCTAAACCAGATATTCATCCCACATGGTACCCCGATGCCAAAGTCATTTGTAACGGCGAAGTTGTAATGACGGTAGGTTCGACTCAACCCGAAATTCATGTTGATGTTTGGTCGGGAAACCATCCCTATTATACGGGTACGCAGAAAATTATCGATACAGAAGGGAGAGTCGATCGCTTTTTACGTAAATATGGCATGCTTGACTCTAGCAACGATTCTGATTCTGATAACAAAGACAATAAAAAATAGCAGTTAGTTTAATGTGTTAACCCAGCAGTTAGTTTTTTGACTGCTGGGTTTGTTTTATTTTATTTGCCTCATAAATATAAGGAGTTCAGGTTATGGCAGAAGCCTATTTGTTAGAAAAACTCAAATCTGTAGAACAAACTTTTAAAGAATTGACTCATCGTTTGGCAGATCCCGATATTGCCACCAATCCTGACGAACTGCAAAAAATAGCTAAAGCTCGCTCTTCATTAGAAGAAACTGTCAACACATACCGCGAGTGGCAACAGGCTACAGAAGAGCTAGCAGGAGCCAAAGAAATCTATCGCGAAGCTGGCGATCCTGAAATGAAGGAGATGGCAAGTTTAGAAATGGAAGAATTAGAAGCCAAGTTAGAGAAACTTGAAGAGCGACTAAAAATTTTACTACTACCACGCGATCCTAACGACGATAAAAATATTATGTTGGAAATCCGCGCTGGAACTGGTGGAGACGAAGCCAGTATTTGGGCAGGAGATTTAGTAAGAATGTACTCGCGTTACGCCGAGACTCAAAGTTGGCAGGTCAGGCTATTGAGCGAATCTCTAGCCGATATGGGTGGTTTTAAAGAGGCAATTTTAGAAATTCAAGGAGATTCGGTTTACAGCAAGCTCAAGTTTGAAGCTGGAGTGCATCGAGTGCAGCGAGTTCCCACAACCGAAGCTGGCGGAAGAGTTCACACTTCGACGGCAACTGTAGCAGTGATGCCAGAAGTAGACGATGTGGAGATCGAAATCGATCCCAATGATATTGAGATGAAAACGGCCCGTTCTGGTGGTGCGGGCGGTCAAAACGTCAATAAGGTAGAAACCGCAGTAGATTTAATGCACAAGCCGACGGGAATTAGAATTTTTTGTACTGAAGAGCGATCGCAACTACAAAACCGCGAACGGGCAATGCAAATTTTACGTGCCAAACTCTACGAAATGAAGCTCGCCGAACAACAGCAAGAAGTCAGGGGTATGCGGCGATCGCAAGTAGGAACGGGAGCGCGATCGGAAAAAATTCGCACCTACAACTATAAAGATAATCGTATTACCGATCATCGTCTGGGACAAAACTTTACTTTAGCCAACTCTCTAGAAGGCGATATCGAAACTCTGATTCAATCTTGTATCTCGCAAGACCAACAGGAAAGACTAGCCGAACTTGCTAATTCACCCGACACAGCAGAAGCCCTGACTTAACAAAGTAGTAAAATACCAATCGGCGTGATTGCCATTCAAATACTTCTAGAGACAATTGCATCTAAGATTAAATAAGTAGAAAATACTAACGCATATTGTCAGATTAACCAACAGACAGCGATATAATACCGATCGTGGAGCAGTGTAAAAAAAAATTTACAAATATCTAGCTGCATTGAATAACGCAATTACCCAACAGATTTAAAAACAATGAACTCAGGAATCGACCTACAAGAAAGTTTTATCCAAACTCTACGAGAATTTGGACTTTCTGCTGGTTTGGCTAAAACGATTTGGCTACCCCTACCAATGATTTTGATGATTATTGGGGCGACGGTTGGGGTTTTGGTAGTAGTTTGGCTCGAGAGAAAAATTTCTGCCGCCGCCCAACAGCGCATCGGTCCAGAATATACAGGTCCATTAGGTGTATTACAGCCAGTAGCAGATGGGATCAAACTAGTTTTTAAAGAAGATGTTACTCCTGCCAGATCCGATCCCTGGCTATTTACTCTCGGTCCTGTGCTAGTAGTAGTGCCAGTATTTTTGTCCTATCTCATCGTGCCTTTCGGACAAAATTTAGTAATTACCGATCTTAATGTCGGTATTTTTATCTGGATTTCTCTATCTAGTATTGCTCCTATTGGTTTGCTGATGGCTGGCTATGCTTCCAATAATAAATATTCCCTGTTGGGTGGTTTGAGAGCGGCAGCCCAATCAATTAGTTATGAAATTCCTCTAGCTCTTTCGGTACTGGCGATCGCTATGATGTCTAATAGTCTTAGTACCGTCGATATCGTCGAACAACAGTCAGGCTACGGTATTTTGGGCTGGAACGTCTGGCGACAACCTGTAGGCTTTATTATCTTTTGGATTGCCGCCTTAGCCGAATGCGAACGTCTTCCTTTTGACTTGCCAGAAGCAGAAGAAGAATTAGTTGCTGGTTATCAAACCGAATACACGGGCATGAAGTTCGCCTTGTTTTATCTCGGTTCTTACGTCAACTTAGTATTATCAGCATTAGTTTTTGCCGTTCTCTATCTCGGTGGTTGGGAATTTATCGTTCCCTTGAGTAATTTAGCCGATTGGTTGGGTGTTAGTGAAACTACTCCTTGGTTGCAAGTTCTAACTGCTTCTTTAGGTATTTTAATGACCCTAATCAAAGCTTATTTTCTAGTATTTATTGCTATTTTATTGCGTTGGACTGTACCCAGGGTGCGTATCGATCAATTACTCAATCTCGGTTGGAAATTTTTACTACCAGTTTCACTTGCCAATCTGTTAATTACTGCCGCTCTCAAATTAACTTTTCCCATTGCCTTTGGTGGTTAAATCCCATTTTTGTAGATTACCCACTTGACAAAATTCAAAATTATTATGTTTAACATTCTCAAACAAGTTCGAGATTACGCCCAAGAAAGTTGGCAAGCAGCAAAATATATCGGACAAGGGCTATCTGTTACCTTCGACCACATGCAGCGTCGTCCCGTTACCGTTCAATATCCTTACGAAAAACTTATCCCTTCCGAACGCTATCGCGGTAGAATTCATTTTGAATTTGATAAATGTATCGCTTGCGAAGTTTGCGTACGTGTCTGTCCGATTAACTTACCTGTAGTTGATTGGGAATTTAACAAACAGGCAAAGAAAAAAAATCTCAAACACTACAGTATCGACTTTGGGGTTTGCATTTTCTGTGGTAACTGCGTAGAGTACTGCCCGACAAACTGCCTCTCAATGACGGAAGAGTACGAAATGGCTGCTTACGATCGCCACGAACTTAATTACGATAATGTAGCATTAGGACGTTTGCCCTATAAGGTCACTCAAGATCCGATGGTTACTCCTTTACGGGAACTGGCTTACCTTCCTAAAGGCATAATCGAACCCCATCAATTACCTGCTGGTTCACAACGGGCTGGCAGACGACCTGAAGATATTCAGCAAGAAATTGAAGCTGCCAAACCAAAAGAAAAAGAAACAGCAGAAGCAAAAGGCGAGTAAACAAAAAAGATCGAGAATAAAACATGAGATTGCGCTCGTTTAGTCCTCGTGTTTGGCTCGATCGCTACAAACTCGCCGTATCAAGCGAAAAACTACAAACAAACAAAGGAGAACAAGCGTGAATTTAGCCGAAGGAGTTCAAATAGTTTCTTTTGGTATTTTAGCCGTGATGATGTTGGGTGCAGCTTTAGGAGTAGTCTTATTGTCTAATATCGTTCACTCAGCTTTTTTACTGGCAGGGGTTTTTCTCAGCATTTCTGGTTTTTACATTTTACTTAATGCTGACTTTGTTGCTGCCGCCCAAATTTTAATTTATGTCGGTGCGGTCAATGTGCTAATTTTGTTTGCCATTATGTTGGTTAACAAGCAGGAAGTCTTTTCTGAAATTCCAGGTCGCTGGATTCGCAAACTAGCCACTGGCGCAGTTTGCCTGGGTCTGTTCGCACTTTTAGGAACGATGATTTTAGTAACGCCCTGGTCGCTCTCTACTACCTCCCCTGCCGTAGTAGATAATACTATTGTGGCTATCGGCGAACACTTTTTCAGCGATTATTTGTTGCCGTTTGAACTAGCTTCCGTTTTGTTGTTGATGGCAATGGTAGGAGCGATTATTCTCGCTCGTCGCGATCTTATTCCCGATGTGGTATCGATGCAGGAAATTGTTTCTACAAGTTTGACTTTGCCAGAGCGTCCTCGCGAATTAGTTGCTTCTGGCGATCGCCCCCCAAATGAGGGCGAATAGATCGAGCCTCAGCAATTTAGAAAAATTATCATCACTAAAATTTAAGGAGTAAGAGCAATGCAGATGGAATATTTTTTATTGTTAGCTGCGGCATTGTTTTGTATCGGTATTTATGGTCTGATTAGCAGCCGCAACGCTGTTAGAGTGTTAATGTCTATCGAGTTAATGCTCAACGCAGTCAATCTCAATTTGATGGGCTTTTCCAACTTTTTAGACCCTAGTGCGATTAAAGGACAAGTATTTACCGTTTTTGTCATTACCGTTGCTGCGGCAGAAGCAGCAGTAGGCTTAGCAATTGTCTTAGCTATTTACCGCAATCGCCAAACTATCGATATGGAACAGTTTAATTTGCTCAAGTGGTAGTCAAACGGAGGCAGAAGCTGTAAGGCAGAAGGCAGAAGGGTTTTTAAAAGTCTAAAGTCGCAGCGGGCAACGCGAATGCGCAATGCGATGCTTCTCATCTTGGAGCGATAGCCCCTGCGCCGCAAGTCGCGTCTAGCGAAGCTCTGAGCCAATAGGCTCTGCATCTGAATTCTCAAGTAAGCGAGAAAAACTTTAGATTTTTGCCTTGAGACTTCAGACTTTATTTATCTCACTGTCATCTGTCATCTAATCTTTTTAATTTTCCGCTCGCGCTACCAAGGTAAAACAGTACCATCCCAGGAAAAAAAATTGCCGCTGTCTTTAATCTTTAGACCTTCAATTACACTTAATAGTAAATTAACCGTATGTTCCACAGAAAACAGTTGTTCTGGTGGAACATTTTTTTGGAAAGGTAGAGAAAGTCTAGTATCGGTCGTGCCTGGATGCAATGCGACAACAATTGTTTGCGGACATTTCCGACTATATTCAATCGCGGCAGTGCGCAATAGCATATTTAAAGCCGCTTTAGAAGCACGATAACCATACCAGCCACCCAGACGATTATCCCCAATGCTGCCGACTTTAGCAGAAATACTGGCAAAAATGTTGCGATCGCTATGGCGCAACAAAGGCAGCAGATATTTGGCAAACAGCACCGCACCAATGCTATTGACCTGAAAGTAATAAAGTAAGTTATCCGAATCTATCTGTATGAGGCTTTTTTCTGGTGCTAATTGTCCTTCGTGTAAGACTCCCACGCAATAAATAACCAGGTGCAGTTTACTTGCAGACGTGCCAATCTGTCGAACTGCGGCGGCTATCTGAGATTCATCCGTAACATCAACTTGCAAGACAAACAGTTGCTGGGGATGTTTGTGGCTGAGTGCTATTAATTCGTTTGCCGATGCTTCGCGGCGATAGGTAGCATAGATATTGCTAATTTTCTCATTTTGTAGTAAGGCGCGAACGAAACCCAGACCAATTCCCTGACTCGCCCCTACTATCAACGCATTATTAATATTTTCTGACACTCACTCCTGATTCCATTATTTTTTATTATTAATTAATATCGAACATCGATAAATTTTATTTGTAAGTAGGAGCAAGGCAATGCCTTGCCCCAACGCCTTATTCATAGGTAGCGATCGCATAACTCGACCATTCTTGACTTTTTTGTTTATCTTTTTTCAACAGTCGCCAGGTTTTTCCCTCTGCCTGTCGCTGTAAATAAACATCAAAATCATTATCTTTGCGTTCTATCTGACGGCGCGACAACTTGAGTAGAAAATTGTATTTTCCTTGCAGGTGATATGTCGGTAATTTTGCTATATATAACGGCTGTAGCTTTTTAATGCGAATATTATCGATTTCAATTTTAGGAGATGCCAAATCTAGTTGCCGTGATAGAGTAGCTTCGGTTGTCTCTAATTCAAAAGCGAGTGCCTGTTTAATTATTTCTCCCCCTGGTGCGAGTTCTTTGGGCGGAGCTAAGTAACCGCAGCTATTGAGCAGTAATAAAATAATTACTGCCCAGTAAAGTTTTCCCAGCCAGCTAAATATATTTTTTGTTACTCGATTGCTCGCGCTTTTCATTAAGTAATAAAAGTGGACTTTATCTTACATCTCAAGCAAACTGAATTTTGGTACATTTTGCCAAACGTTTGCTAATTATTACAAGTTCGAGCCAGTTGTTAGCGATCGCCAACAAAATATTAAATTTATTTTACCAATGTTCTTCAAATTTAAGTCAGATTATCAAAGCGTTACACCGAATTCATGATGTAACGCTCGATAACTTAGATATTTCACTATATTTAGGGTCTTTATAAAGGCTGACCCCATTTAAAACTAAAATTATAATCCCAGATTTTGACAGTTAACTTTAATTTCGTAATATTTTTTTTATTTTTTGTTTTGTTATTAAGGATTAATTTTGTTTGAGTTATGTTGCGTAGCTGCTAGAGATACTCCTAACAGTTGTGAAAGCCAGGCTTCCAAATTGTGAATTGAAAAGTTGTGAGACAGAGATGTCAAACTACTCATCGGACTAACTAAAATAGTAAACATTCCCAAACGATTGCCCGCAAGCACATCGGTAAACAAGCGATCGCCAATCATTGCCACTCTTTCTACAGGCAAGTCCATCTCCCTTGCGGCTTGTCTTAGTTTGCGTCGAGAAGGTTTTCGCGCGCCCGAAATATATGGAAGTTCTAGCGAGCGAGCAATATTACCGATACGACCTTCACTGATATTGTTACTTACTAGCCAGATAGGTACCATTTGTCTGACTTCGGCTATCCACTGCTGTAAATCGGCAGAAACTGTATGATTTTGATAGGAAACCAAAGTTTCATCCACATCTAAAATTAAACCTTTAATTTGATTGTCTTGAAAAACTTGAGGATTTAGCTCGACAATCGTTCCACTAAGAATTAAATCAGGCTGTAACAAATTTGTTTTAAACACGATCGAATATATATTTTTTATAGATATAAAGACACAATAATGATTGATTGTGCGGTTTAAGGCAATTGTGACAACTATTATCCAAGTTTTAACATAGTGCGATCGGTTTTCCAACGAGTTAAGTTACTAAAACTTACGCATCCAGAACCCAGAAAACGTCTGTAAACCTATATTTACTATATTTTCTATTTCTTGTTTTCTGTTGCCTATTCTCTCAAATCCTTGTTTTTTGGTTTTACTAAGTGACTTATAGTTATTTTTAATCGATTGCTATTTCATAATATTGCTGAGTAGACAGTTTTGCTATCTCAGCAAAAATTCATTTCAAAGCCTGTGGCGATAAGGTTTATCGTTTTTAAGGTTTATAGTAAAAGATAATTAAGTTCTGTATATTACGAGCGATGGAAACTCAAGAAAAGATATATTGTTAAAATTAGTAAATAATGTGAAAATTTATATAGAATATCAAAGCTATGGGTCGTGTTGGAGTTTTACTACTCAATCTTGGCGGACCCGATAAAATTAAAGATGTCCGTCCTTTCTTGTACAATCTGTTTTCCGATCCGGAAATAATTCGGCTGCCAGTAAAAGCTCTACAAAAGCCTTTAGCATGGCTAATTTCTACTTTGAGAGCCAAAAAATCTCAGGCAAATTATTTGGATATTGGCGGTGGTTCACCTTTAAGAAAGATCACAGAAGCTCAAGGACAAGCTTTAGAAGCCAAACTTAAAGAACTAGGTAGAGAAGCCAAAATTTACATTGGCATGCGCTACTGGCATCCATTTACCGAAGAAGCAATTTCACGTATTAAAGATGACGGAATTGAGAAACTAGTTGTATTACCTCTATATCCTCAATTCTCAATCAGCACGAGTGGCTCTAGCTTTCGCCTATTAGAAGAGATGTGGGCAACTGACAAAGCCTTACAGCAGATTGAATACACGGTGATTACTTCCTGGTACGATCTTCCTGGTTATTTACAGGCAATGGCAGATTTAATTGCTGGAGAATTGGATAAATTCGATCGCCCTAATGACGTGCATATCTTTTTTAGCGCCCATGGAGTTCCCGTTAGTTATGTGGAAGAAGCAGGAGATCCCTATCAGCAAGAAATTGAAGAATGCGCTCGTTTAATCGTGCAGACTCTCAATCGCCCCAACGAACATACTTTAGCCTATCAAAGCCGAGTTGGTCCCGTAGAATGGCTTAAGCCCTACACGGAAGAAGCTTTGCAAGAACTAGGCGATCGAGGTGTTGAAGATTTACTAGTAGTACCAATTAGTTTCGTTTCCGAACACATAGAAACTTTACAAGAAATCGATATTGAATATCGAGAAATAGCGGAAGAAGCAGGAATTACCAACTTTCAGCGCGTTCCGGCATTAAACGTCCATCCTGGCTTTATTAATTCTCTTGCCAACTTGGTTATTGAATCATTAAATTCTTCCTCGCAAACTTTTGCCGAAATTATTCATCCTGCCAAAAACATGAAAATGTACCCTCAAGAAAAATGGCAGTGGGGTATGACTACTGCGGCTGAAGTTTGGAACGGACGTTTGGCGATGCTGGGATTTATGGCTTTAATTATCGAATTGATTAGCGGTAATGGACCTTTGCATTTGGTAGGTATACTTTAAAAATCGCGTTTTTAAAACCCAAAAAGGGAATTTAGTCGCGATTTAGACCAAATTCCCACACATTTATTTGTTTATTTTTAGCACTTCCAAACGATTGATTAAACTAATTCAGTTGTTTAGTTCGAGACTTCTCCACTTTAGAGAAGATCTCGAACCATTAGTTTAGAAGTAGGCTTTTCCACCTCCCCAGGCTTCACCTCGAACATCTGGCTGAATCAGAATATGTCCTGCGATCGCTTCTAAATCTTCGTCGGTGAGGTTACGCATAATGGGGTAAAGGTCGGAGCGAGTAGTATTAGGATGAAATTCAAAAATATCTTGTTCTCCGTCATAAGTAGTAGGATGTTTTAAATAATCTACAATACCTTGAATATTGTCTCTCGGTGGTTCGGCATTAGCCAAAGCATCCGCTCCCAAGTTGATGTTGGGATTAGTTTTGGTGTTTCCCGCTTTATGACAGTAAGTACAGCTACTAACAAACAAATCTTGACCTTCCTTGACCTGTTTATTAGTAAGAACTATTTCGTCACCCTGTTCGTTTAGTTTGACCGTGCGTATTTCTTTGTCTAATTCGACAGCATTGGCACTATTGATGTTAAATTGAATGACAAAAAATATGGTTGCTACAACAGCAAATAATAATCGCTTCAACATTGTTCTCCTTAAAAATTTTGGCTCGCTGCGGCGTAAAGTCAAACTTTGCCACTCACGAGTATTTGGTTAGTTGTCAGTTATTGAATTCGACCTCAATGACTCGATAAAAAATAACGATCTATGCTTTGCTTTATCGATCCCCCAATTGAAACTTATAGTCGGCAAGCTATTAATTCAAATTATCTCGCTCGGCGAGAATTGAAGTAATAACTGCTTTAGCATCTTCTAATGCTAGATAAGTCCGTTCGTTTTTATAGGCGATATTTAGGCAGTCGCAGAGAGCAAAAACTTTCTCCACTGGGAGATCGTACTCTGCTGCTATTTCACTGATAGATAAATCGGCAAAACCCATTGGCTGTAAATATAGTCGAAATTTATGTTCATTAAGAAGATTCAATAATCTTCAACTATTATCCCTTAAATTGAGATTGGGCTAGCGTTTGCTCGCTTGGCGAGCATAATTTAGTAATTATGTATTATACTAAATTTTGTTAAATTTTTTTCTAAAAACCCACCTCATCATAAATATCATGCCATTCAATAGCCACAATTGAACAACAAACCTTCATAGCTATTAACAGGGGCGAGAGGTCATACTATACTCTCCCTCGACCCTACCAATGGCTTTAAAGATAAGTAAGGGTTAATATATTTAGCTTTTTTTATAAATATGGTGCGATTAAAGAAGGCACGTTAACAACTTTGCCAATAATAGCAATTGCAGGAGCTTCAAATTTTTCTGCTGTCATTTGAGCGACAATTGTTTCTAAAGTACCAACTAATTGTGTTTGCTCTGGACGAGTTCCCCAACGAATCATAGCTATAGGAGTATCTAAACTCATGCCGCCAGCTACTAATTGCGGAATAATTTTAGATAGATGATGCACTCCCATATAAATTACAATAGTTTCCGAACCCATGGCGATCGCCTGCCAGTTTACTTGTGGGCGATATTTTTCTGTAGTTTCGTGTCCCGTTACAAAAGTAACCGAAGAATTGTATAGCCGATGAGTTACGGGAATTCCTGCATAGGCAGGAGCGGCAATACCAGAAGTAATCCCTGGAACCACCTCTACTGCAATTCCAGACCTTACTAGGTCTATCATTTCTTCGCCACCACGCCCAAACACAAATGGATCTCCCCCTTTTAGTCTGACGATAACTGCATTAGTTTTTGCCTTTTCTATGAGTAGTTCGGTAGTTTCAGACTGAAGTTTGGAATGACGACCCCGACGTTTGCCAGCATTAATTTTTTCCGCTCGAGGAGAAATCGTTTGTAAAATTGCTGGACTTACCAAAGCATCGTAAACAACTACATCGGCATGTTCTAACAGAGTTTTGCCCTTAACAGTCATCAAACCAGGATCTCCAGGACCCGCTCCTACTAAATAAACCTTGCCAGGATAAGATTTTTTTTGATTCATTGGGTCATCTCCTCTACGATTAGAGCAGCTAATTCTGATGTTGCTCCCAAGGGCTCTCCCAGAATTAAAGTTGCTTGGGGAAAAAGAGTGCGTAACCGTTCTACTTCTGTAGAAATCGCCTCAAATATTTTTCCTGCAAACAAAAAGTACGGCAAGATGGCAATTTTTAGTTTGCCTCTGGCGACCGAACTCCAAATGCGATCGCTCAAGTGGGGTGTAACAGACCAATATGCTGCCTCCGCTTGTAGTTGAGTCGCCAGACTTTGAATTGAGCTATTACTATTCTTAGAGCGACTGCCATGAGCCAGTAAAATTCGTTCTTCCCCAGATAACTGCCTGAATTTATTAGCTAACAAACGCGACATTGCCGAATAATTACCTAAATATGTGGATAATTCAATTGGTATTGCTTCAGCAATAATTTGTTTGGCTTTATCTATCTCTAAGGGAATATCTTCTCTAACATGAACGCCTGCTCCTAAAAATAAAGGCAAAAGTTTTATTTGTTTGTAGCCTTGCTGGCAAGCTATTTTAGCAAATCTAACAATGTTTTGATGTAGGGGTAGACTAGCTAATTCCAGAGCGGCAATATCTACTAGAGGTGTGAAATCACTCGAATTGATAGTTACAATTCGAGCGGCTTTTGAAGATAACTGTGGTGATAAATTGCTTCTCTGAGCTAAGATAATTTTTAATTCTAATTGCTTGAGAATTAATCCAGCTAATTGAGAAGCCGCCAAGAGCGAACCAGAATCGCGGCTACCGTGAAATACCAATAAGTAAGCAGAAGTCGAAGTCAAGAAATTATTCAAAAAAACTAATTATTAATGAAGTAGTTGTAAAGTTTGCCGACTATTGTTCAGATTATAGCTATTTGAACTCTGCCTTTTAGTATTCAATGATATAAACAAAATTGACAGTATAAATACTTAGATACTGCGCTCGAAAACTAAAATATTTAATAGTTCTAAATTTGTCGATCTATGTTAAGCAATAATTTCCAAAAGTCCAATATAAAGAATACTTCTGCCGCTAGTCAATCTCAATCGTCTTCGGAGTTTATAGATTTGAATCTATCTGAGTATTTTTTAAAGGTCAAGCGTCGTTGGAAGCCAGCTTTAGCAATTTTTTTGTTTACTTTAGGTGTAGCAGCTATTTTAAGTGTGTTACAAAGAAAGACTTATCAAGCCGAAGGACAATTACTTTTCAAACGCAATAGTGCTGCGGCACTAACGGATGTAGTCGGAGAAAAAGTTGGCACCCTGGAGCCTTTGTTAGTCAACCAAACACCGTTAAGTACCCAAATAGAAGTTATTACTTCCGAACCAGTACTACAGCAAGTAATCGATCGCCTCAAGCTTAAAGACGACGCAGGAGAACCAATCGACCCTCAAGATTTGGAGAAAAAGCTCAGTATCGATCTGGTTGGCGGTAGCGACGTAGTAGATATTACCTACAAAGATGCCGATCCCAAACTAGCATCAAACGTGGTTAATACTTTAATGGACGTTTACTTACAACAACAGGTTCGCAACAATCAATCAGAACCCGCTACTGCTAGAAACTTTATAGATAGACAGCTGCCCAATGTAGAAACCAAAGTTTCCCAGGCAGAATCAAATTTAGAAAGCTTTAGAACTAAAAATAACATTGTCGATATCAAAGAAGAGAAAAGAAACATGGTATCGGACTTAGGAGCTATCAATCAGCAAATATCGACTACTGGTTCGGAATTACAGGGAGTAAATGCTCAGGCATCGGCTTTACAAAGCCAGTTGGGTTTAGACCTGCAACAGGCGATCGCCATAAATCAACTTGGTAGCTCACCTGTAGTCGTTAGTATTTTAGATCAGTTAACCACTACAGAAACTCAATTAGCAAAAGAACGCCAAAGATTCAAAGATAATCATCCCAGTGTCGCTAGTTTAGAAGAGAAAAAAGCTAGCCTTAACGGACAATTAGAAGAGATAGTCGCTCAAAGCGTCGGACGGGGAGTAAATGTTTCTCAGGGTGTATTTCGCGGTAATGAACTCCGAGAAAACCAGTTAGAAACCTTTATTAGCTTAAAAATTGAAGAACTGAGTTTGCAAAGACAGGTTGGTGCTTTATATAGTTACCAGCAGAACTATTTACAGCGAGCCAAACAGTTACCCAGTCTGGAAAAAAAAGAACAGGAGCTACTGCGTAAAGTAGAATCATCTGCTAAAACTTACACTACTTTACTCGACAGTTTGCAGCAGGCCAAACTAGCCGAAGTTCAACAGAGTAGTAATGCTGAGATAGTAGAATTAGCAAGCGTCCCCAAAGATGGAAGTTCGGGTCGTTTGCCTTTGTTAGCACTCGGAGCAATTCTAGGAGCTTTTTTGGCTAATGTTTCTATTATCTTGCTAGAAATGCAGGATCGCAGCCTTAAAAGCGTTGGCGAAATTAAGAAAAAATTTCCCTATAATGTTTTGGGCATTACTCGTATTGATACGCTGTCCGACCGAGGCAAAATTATCGTCCGCGAAGAACCCGATTCGTATAGCAGCGAAGTTTATCGCATGATTCAGGCTAACTTAAAGTTTCTCACTGTCAATAAAGCTCCTAAAGTAATGTTAGTTACTAGTTCGGTACCAGAGGAGGGTAAATCGACGGTTGCTGCCAATTTAGCCGCAGCATTGGCTCAACTCGATCGCAAAGTTCTCTTGATTGATGGCGATTTACGCCGTCCTTCACAACCTCAGCTTTGGGGAATTGACGGACAAATTGGTCTTCGCGACGTGCTAGCTGGAGAAAGAGACTTAGTTGGTGCCGTATCGCGCCCGATGACTAAACTAGATGTACTAACTACAGGAAAAATTGTCTCCAATCCGCTGGCTGCGATTGATTCTCCAGAAATGGATAGTTTGGTAGCCAATGCCAGAAGAAAATATGATTCGATTTTAATCGATGCACCACCTTTACCCGTAACTGCAGACGTACTTACTTTGAGTAAGTTAGTTGACGGTATTATCTTTATTACTAGACCTGGAGTGGTCGAACGCGAAAGTGCTGAGATTGCTATAGAAACTCTTGAATCTACCAGACAGAAAGTTTTGGGTATGGTTATTAATGGCGTTAAACCCGATGAATTCGATCGCTATTCCTATCACGCCCGATACGGCAAGCGTTATTTTAACAATGCCAATAACTCCACTAATAATGCCGATGCCAGTAAAGTTAAAATCTAGAACTCAAACAAGGTATTATTGTTCAAAGATTATTTTGGCTGGAAAATAAAAGGCGATTGTCTCGATGGCTTTTATTCGAGTTTTTTCCTGACTGGCTGAGAGTGAAAGAAAAATGTTTTTTTTGGCAGACTTTAGTAATAGGTCTATATGACTCTACAACTTCGCGTCTACGTTCCCGAACATCCTCTAATCAGGCATTGGCTAGCAGTTGCCCGCGATGCCAATACGCCGTCGGTACTGTTTAAAAGCGCGATGACCGAATTAGGGCGGTGGCTGACCTATGAGGCGGCTCGCACCTGGTTGCCTACTCTGGAAACTACGGTACAAACTCCCCTTACCGAATGCGCTGCTACCTATATCAATCCTGAAATTCCCGTAGGTGTAGTGCCAATTTTGAGAGCGGGATTGGTATTATTAGATGGAGCGCAAAATATTTTACCTTTGGCAGCTATCTATCATTTGGGTTTGGCTCGTAATGAGGAAACATTAGAACCTAGCTGCTACTTAAATAAACTTCCCCCTCAGTTGTCACCAGAAACAAAAATTTTAATTCTCGAACCAATGCTGGCTACGGGAGGTTCGATAATGATGGCAATGCAGGAAATAATCAGTCGCGGAGCTACAGCCGATAATATTCGTATTGTCGCTATAGTTGCCGCACCGCCAGCCTTAAGAAAACTCAGCGAACATTATCCCAAATTAGAAATTTATACCGCTATTATTGATGAAGGTCTTAATAGCAACGGTTATATTGTTCCAGGATTGGGAGATGCAGGCGATCGCGCTTTTGGTACTTAAAGTTTAGTTGTTTCGCTCGGATAGGTATATTAAGTGTTATGAGTCAACGGAATAGTTTTGGCAGTGGGTTTGTTTTAGGCTCAATAGTAGGAGGAGTTGTTGGTGGAGTTTTAGGAACTATACTGGCAACTCGCAAAGAACAATCCCTTCAAGATAATAATTCGGTATTACAAGAAGGAAAAGCTCAATTTAACTCAGAAGAAAACATCGAACTAGCTCGCCAGGGTTTGGAAGATAAAATCGTTCAACTAAATTTGGCAATTGATGACATTCGGCAACAGTTAGGCTCTGTTAATAACAACATTGCCGAAAAATAACAAAATCCTGGGTTTTTGCCAACAGCTACGAATACAGGTTTAATAAAAAATCAGTAAGGTAAACGCCATCGACAAACCTTGCAAAACTTACTTTGGTAAGTTAGTATAACCAAAGTGATTTTTTGACTAATCCAATAAATAGCTGTGGGTCTGTGGTTAGCTCATAGAATTAATTTGAATTTCTGGGAAGAGGCTGAATTCGAGCGGGCAATGGTTGCGTATTACTGTTAACGGGAGAAGAGTAAGCAATCATTGCTAGAGGTAATACTAAAGTGATTACCGCTACAGTTGTTCCCAATATTCCAGCCCACCTATGAGGGGGTGAATCGTCAGCTTTGCTGGGATGCTGGCTTAATTCCATATAAGAAAGTCAAGTTAACTCTGTAATTAAATAAAAAGAGCCTGCGGTTATAAATACCATTAGTCCTTTAAATATAATTTTAACCATAAAATTAGAATTATTCGGTATATTCGATCGCCAAGTTTATAAAAATTTAACTCAAAAACGATTAACATCATATATTTATATTTTTTTAAGTGCAGATAGCAATGACCAATTTTCATCATCAATCTGTACTGAGTAGAGAGCTAATTGCTGGATTAGAAATCGTTCCTGAAGGTATTTATCTAGATGCAACAGTAGGCGGAGGCGGACACAGTCAAGCTCTTTTAGATACAGATTTTACAGTCAAAGTAGTAGCCATAGACCGCGATTGTAGCGCGATCGCTGCCACCAGACACAGATTATCGAGCTATTATCCCCAAAGACTGCAATTTTGGCAGGGCAACTATGCCGACTACCAGCCAGAATTTTTGTTTGACGGAATTATTGCCGATCTTGGCGTTAGTTCCCCTCAACTAGATAATCCAGAAAGAGGCTTTAGTTTTCGTCACAGCGCGCCTCTAGATATGCGCATGGATCGTGCTCAACCTCTCACAGCAGCAGAAATTGTCAATCATTGGACGGAAGTAGCACTCGCCGATACGATCTATCAGTACGGAGAAGAAAGATTTTCGCGTCGCATCGCCAAACGAATTGTCAGTACTCGTCCTCTGCAAACGACAACAGAATTAGCCGAGGCAATTACTCGTGCCGTACCTGGTAAATATCGCTATGGCAAAATTCATCCTGCTACTCGTACCTTTCAAGCACTGCGTATAGCAGTCAATCAGGAACTTCAGTCATTAGAACATTTTATCGATCGAGCGCAGACCTGGCTTAAACCTGGGGGAACAATTGGCATTATTAGCTTTCACAGTTTAGAAGACCGCATCGTCAAACATCGCTTTCGCGGCAGTGAATTATTACAAGTGCTGACAAAAAAACCAATCGTAGCGGCAGAAACCGAACAAAAAAACAATCCTCGCTCCCGTTCTGCTAAGTTAAGATTTGCTCGCAGAATTACATAGCGACTAAAATCACCAACTATGGTACGTATATTTACGATATTTACCTTAAAAATAAGTTAGTTTGGTTCTATCTTCCTTTAAAATTGACGAAGTGAATGCAAGCCTTGCCTTTTTTAAGGTGAGGTAATGTTCACCAAGCGAACTTATACTGCGTTTTTGTAAGCGGAGTAAGGTGCGTAAAAATGTAAGGTTTAGGCGTTCTGGTTAAAAAATGCGTATAATAGCCCTCGTTCCCGGTGATATCGGCAATCAACTTTTATTTTTTCCAACCTTGGAAACTTTGAGACAGCAGTATCCTCAAGCCGTAATTGATGTTTTAGTCGAACCTCGCGCTAAAGCCGCCTATCAAGTCTGCAAAAATGTAGACAATGTTTTAGTGTTCGACTATCGAGACCGCAGCAGTCTTGCCGATTATCTCAACCTCTTGGGAATTATCCGCGATCGCGAATACGATGTTTCCCTGAGTTTGGGTACTGGATGGTTTGTAGAATCGGTCGTGTGGCTCAATGGAATTCCCAGAAGGATTGGCTATCAAGGCAATTCCGATTTTTATCTTTCTCATCCTGTGGTTGCTCAATCCGATCTATATGTGCCACAAAAATATCATAATTTGCTGCAAGGATTGCAAATTAATGCGCCCTGCCCACCTGTAACTATTAATGTAGCCAAAGAAGATATAGATTGGGCAGAGCAAGAGCAGCAGCGTTTGAATCTCAAAGATAGCGGTTATATTTTGCTCTATGGTGAAGATGTTGCCATTTCAGAAGCTCAGGATACTTATCCCGTAGATAAATGGCAGCAAATTATCGAGAACATCCAACAAAAACAGACTGGACTAACTACAGTGTTGCTGCAAACTTCAGAAAATCGCGAATGGAATACAGCAATGATGTCTGCTAGCAATAAATTAATTGCGATCGCGCCACCAGACATAGGTAAGTTAGCAGCTATTATTGCTGGGGCTAATTTAATTTTGTGTACTAATAGTACACCCATGCAGTTGGCTATAGCTACAGATACGTATACTGTTGCCTTATTAAAAGATAAAGCTGCTCTTAAATATTTGCCTGACTCTAGTGAAAGCTGTGTTAGCATAGCCTCACCTAGCGGTAAAATAGCTGATATCGAACCCGAACTAGTTCTCAAACAAATGTGGCAGAGTTAAAATGTAGGGTGCATTTTTTCGCACCCTGGCAACTTTATAATATCTGTAACTTTTGGTTGACGTTCAAGCTGCACTGTTTTTGATGGTTGAAAACGCCAACTCAAAAATGCCAAGTACGTTTGCGGAAACAGTAAGACTGGTAGAAAAGTATGTTTTAACAGAAATCGAACGAGAAACGGCAAAAAAACAGCTTTACTATCATACTGTAGCTCATGCCTTAGCGGTGAAACGTAGGGCTAACTTTATTTTTCAGGCATTAGAACCCGTTCTCAAACAAGAGACACATCTTTTCGACTTCGGCAGAAGCAAGCATTTACTAGATCTTTGTGCCATCGCTCATGATATGGTACAAAACTTTGTCGAATCTACCAAACTTCACTCACCCAGAAAACGTCCTGTAGGGGTTAGCGAACGGGCAACCACTGCCAAGCTGATTAGATACATTCGAGATTTAAATCAAAAGGTTAATTATTCGGTAGGATTTACCAGTGCCGACCTCTCAACTATTGAAGAATCAATCGCTGCTACCATCTGCGATCGCGATCCTCTAGCTGGTAAAACTAACTATAGCTTTTCAAAACACTCGATTTATCAACCGTATCTTTATAATTCAGAACAAAACTCTATTGTCGCCCAAATTATTGCTTTGGCAGATTTAGGCACTTTGGGCATAGATGGAATTGAATCTTACCTTCGAGAAGGAGTGCTAATTTTGTTAGAGGATAATCCCGATTTGGTTGAGTTAGTTTTATATCGCGATGGAACTTATCTTACTACCAATTCTAAGCGCATAACCACAATCAGACTATTAAACATGACTCGCTTTATGGTCGATCTGGCTAGAGAAAGATACACTCGTTTTCCTCAAGAAATTATCGGATTTAGCGATCGCGCCAAACAAATTTTACAAGATCGGGTTTTTAAAAATCTAACTTTAGAAAATGTTAGAGAAATAGAGCGGCTAACGCCAACGAGTACGGACAGTAGTTTAGCCGAGTTATTAGACTTTTTTAGCGAGAAATTAAACGGCGAGAGTTTGCAAACAACCAAAAAATAATACGTGCAGCAATAATTTATGTTACTCAAAAACGATCGAAAATTATATTGAGTAAAATTAAAAATATATTAATAATTTTTAGTTTTATTTATTATTTTTATGGCTTTTATAAGTTCTTACTCTAAAAAAGAGCGAGAAAGCAATCTTACAGTAGGTAAACAATATCAGTCGATTCCAATTATTTTGGCAATTAGCCTGCTGATATTTGGAGGAATTGGTTGGCGTTTGAGTTTTTTACAACTCCAGCAGGGAGAAGCCAATCTAGCCAAAGCTGAAGATAATCGAGTTCGGATCGTTCCCAAACCCCCCGTTAGGGGAAGCATTTTAGACCGCAAGGGCAGAGTTTTAGCTACGACTCGTCTATCACATTCAGCTTATTTATGGCCCAAAGCGCAAAAACAGGAAAATTGGCAAGAAATAAAAGAATTACTCGCTCAGATTCTGGCAATTCCTGCCGCAGAACTACAGCAACGAGTAGAGAGTGCGGGTTACAACTATCCCAGCTTAATTCCCATCGCTCGCCATCTTACCCCAGCACAAGTAACGGCGATTGAAGAATATCGCTCCCAGTTACAATGGGTAGAAGTCGATATCGACAAAGTACGCTACTATCCGCAAAAAAATCTTGCCGCTCACGTTCTTGGCTACACAGGAGAACTAGATCGAGAAGAACTAGCCGTGAAAAAATCAAAAGGCTATCGTCTGGGAGATGTAATGGGCAAAATGGGAGTAGAAGCTTCCTATGAAGATTTACTTAGAGGGGAATGGGGTGGTTTAAAACTAGAAGTTGATGGTGCGGGGCGTGTTTTAAGTTTTTTAGGAGAAAAACCTGCTAAATCGGGAAAAGATATTACACTGACACTCGATGCTAAAGTCCAAAAAGCTGCCGAAGCAGCCTTGGGAACTAAAAGAGGAGCAATTGTCGCTATCGATCCTAATAACGGGGCAGTATTGGCAATGGCTAGCTATCCTAGTTTCGATCCTAATATTTTTTCGAGTCGCATTACTCCCGAAATTTGGCAGGAATTACAGGCTGAAGGCAACCCTTTTTTAAATTTAGCTTTACGAGGTTTCCCTCCCGCCTCTACTTTTAAAATCGTTACTGCTACAGCAGGTATGGAGTCTGGTAAATATCCCCCAAATACTATTCTGCATACGGGACCTTATTTATCGGTAGGAGGAACAAATTTTGGCGAGTGGAATAAAGCAGGCTTTGGTTCGATTGGTTACGTGACCGCTCTAGCTTGGAGTAGTAACACTTTTCACGGACAAATTGGGCGGGGAGTCGGTGGCGAAACTTTAATTAAATGGGCGCGACTCTATGGTTTTGGCAAAAAAACAGGTATCGAACTAAAAGGTGAAACTGCTGGCTTAATTGCCGATGATGCCTGGAAGCGTCGTAACTTTAACGACTGGGGCTGGACTGTCGGCGATACGGTAAATATGTCTATCGGTCAGGGGTTTACCTCAGCAACACCTTTACAAGTAGCGGTAATGTTTGCTGCAATCGCCAATAATGGTTATCGAGTACAGCCACATCTATTACAAGCGGACAACCAAACTTACCAGCAACAGAAAGTAAGTCTCAATCTGAAGCCTGAAACTTTATCCACTTTAAGAACGGGTTTGAGAACGGTAGTAGCTAGCGGAACGGGAGGTAGGCTAAACGTCCCAGAATTACCGCCTGCAGCAGGAAAAAGCGGTACTGCTGAAGCTCCTCCAGGAGAAGCTCATGCTTGGTTTGGTGGTTTTGCACCTTACGACAAACCAGAAATAGTAGTCGTGGCTTTTGCCGAACACTCTGGTGGTGGTGGCGGCTCTGTTGCCGCCCCTTTAGTACGTCAGGTTATGGAAGCGTATTTTAAAAAGTAAATTTAATAAAATTTAATAGCTTTAAGCTGTGTTTTTTGTAAAAAACATACATATTTATTGCTTTTTACTTACGAGCCATTAACTTTTCTGTTTTGACCAATTAATTTACTGCGATTTTAAGGTTCTCCCAACAGAATTACCGAACAGTTCAAACCCTGTAAAAGGGGTTTGGTAGTAGCACTCAACGCCAAACCATCGGCACCAATACGCCGACGTTGCGATCGCAAGATAACTAGTTCTTGGTTTTTACTAGCGTTTAAAATTGCCATAACATAGTAACTTTGAGCCGTCACTTTTACATCGACAGTTGTTTCGGGAGAAAAACGAGTGGCTAATTTTTGTAAACGTTCGTGCAGCATCGCTTTCCGTTCTTTAGAAGTTCCCGACGAGCAAACATGAAGTAAAGTGATTTCTTTTCCTGGAGTTGCCGCTATATTTTGAGCAAAACGTAAAGGACGCAGGCCCTCTGGTGACATATTTTCTATGGGAACTAAAATACGTTGAATTTTTAAAGGTGAATCTAAAAGGCGCGCTATAGCAACAGAACAGTGAGCCGACCACAATACGCTGTCTGTAATCGAACCGAACAAACGAGATTGAAACATATTTCCAGTACTAAAACCCAAAAGAATTAAATTGGCGTTGACTTCGCGACTGGTATGACTGATACTCTGCGCTACATCATAGCCAATTCGCAGTTCTGGTTTGACAGCAATACTTAGTTCTTTGCCAATTTCACTAGCCTGCGTCAGCAGGGTTTGACTGCGTTCTACTGCTTTGTCTAATTGTGGTGAGTCGAGACGAGCCTGAGCTTTCGCGATCGCCAGCGGAAAAATTTTTCCTCCTTCTTCTTTAGCCAGCAAAGATGCCAGTTCCAATAAGTAACGCTCTGTCTCAGGATTATAAACGGGAACGACTACACGAACTGGTTCTATTTCATTTGACCAATTGGTGGCTTTTGATTTGCTATCGCTGTCCGAAGCGGAAGTAAAAGTTAACTTTTCGGCAGCGCGAGTGGTAATTAGCGGTCCTGCTACTGCCGTTACCAACATCAGCAAGATAACGCTATTAAAAACTCGCTCGTTAATAATCTGTGCTTGAAATGCAACTAAAGCCGCAGCTAAAGTAGCCGCTACCTGGGGCAATGATAGCGACCACATAGTTATAGCCTGCTGCCAACTATAGCGATAGATTGTTTTTGCAAAAAATGCTGCCAAAAACTTACTAATGATTAAGGCAGCTAAAATCGACAGAGGAATGCCTATAGAGCGAAAGATATCTTGAAAAGCTTGGAGATCGAGTAATAATCCCATTTGAACGAAGAAAATGGGAATAAACAGCACCGAGCCAAAAAACTCAGTTTTCTCCTTAACTGGACCATCGCCAATCACATCATTAACTGCTAACCCTGCTAAAAAAGCACCGACAATTGGTTCGATTCCAATTAGTTCGGCAGCTACTGAAGAGACAAATAGAGCTAATAGGACAAAGAGAAATTGATTTCCACCCTGTTTTGTACGGCTAAAAAACATTTTGCCCAAACTGTCCAAACCAAACAAAACTATTGCTGCATAAATAATCAGGGATAAGAATAGCCTGGCAAAATCTAAAGCGGTAAAGTCGCCTTCATTCACTCCTACACACACCGCTAACACTAACAAAGCACCAATATCCGTAAAAATTGTCGCTCCAATAGTAACGGTGACTGCTTCATCTTTAACCACTCCCAGGCGCTGTACGATTGGGAAAGCTAGCAAGGTATGAGAAGCCAACAAAGAACCAATTAATACCGAAGTATTCCATTCAAAACCAAAGCAGCGTCCGACTAGAGTTCCTGCAATTAAAGGTATGGCAAAAGTTGCCATTCCAAAACCAAGGGAGCGATTTCTAGTTTGGCGAAACTGTTCTAAATCGATTTCTAACCCCGCTACAAACATCAGGTAAATCTTACCGATGTCTGAGAGCAGTACCATACTTTCAGATTTACTATTGAGAAAACCCAAACCGCTAGAGCCAAATACAACCCCTGCCACTAACAATCCTACCAATCCAGGCAGACGTAATTTTTCAAAAACAGGAGGTATTAGTAAAATTATTGCTAGAAGCAAGGCAAAGGTAACAATTGGTTCGCGTATAGCCTCAGAAAATGATTCCATAGTTTTTTCTAAAGGATTTAAATATTAAGCACGATTTTTAAAAGCGTTACTCGTTGGCAATGAATATTTAGAAATCTAGTGTCATTTACTCGATACGCGACACCGCTATTTCCAACCCAAATTTTTAAAAATCTGTAACGCTAATCTAAATAATCAATCGAGTTGATTTATACAGCGTTACGAACTTGTATTAAGACATTTATTACTCATTATTTTTTAATGAGGAATTATCGATGAGCAATGAATAATGAATTTTGACTGCTGAGTTTAAGGTTAGTACATGAAAAATTGTTCATTGGTAAATACTTACTATTACTAAAAGCTCGATTCGCCGTTATTTGGCAGGCAATCTCCTTAAATAAATATTTCATTTGCTATGTCTCCACTCAAAAAACAGCGCGATCGCAACAGATCGCTATTGTTAACGTAGAGAATTCTGTCGAGCCAGACATTGCAAGCAAGTGTTTACTCTTCAGTCTTCTCTCAAAGCTTACGAAGTTAGCTGAAGGGCTAGGATTGAGAGCTATCCCTCTCTTGTCTTATTACCTAAAAGCAAGAAATACGCCCCGAATATTGGTTCCTCCGCTCTAGCCAAAGTTAAATTGATTAAAGCTAGCTAGATTAAGCTGACTAGCGATTTCAGATAAAAATCTTCGCTCGTTAGCAAGTACGCCATAGCGAAATATTAACTTATTATAAAGAAACAATTCCAGTAAACTTTTAAAAATATTTAATTTTACCAATTGTTAGATATCTAGAATTGAGTTAATCGATCGCGATAAGATCGAACGGGTTTTAGACAATCGCCCATGAACAAAGGTAAATCAGAATCCTGGTCTAACATATATCGAGAGATTGCCGATAACTATAGCCGTCAAGCAAGAGAAAGCTGGTATAGTAAAGTTGCCGATGCTTACGATCGCACTAGACCGCGCTATTCACAAGCAGTTTGCGATCGCATTATCGAACTAACCAATCTATCTTCAAGTTCGACAGTTTTAGAATTAGGTTGTGGTCCTGGAATTGCCACAGTTCCTTTTGCTAGATTGGGCTGTTCGCTGGTTTGTCTAGAACCTAGTTATGAAGCTTGTCAGCTAGCCAGACAAAATTGTCGTCAACATCCCCAAGTAGAAATTATTAATACTACTTTTGAAGCTTGGGAATTAAACTGTAAAAATTTTGATGCGGTTCTGGCAGCTAGTTCTTTTCACTGGCTCGATCCAGAAATCAAATATCGAAAAACCGCTGCGGCTTTAAAAGATGATGGTTCTTTAATCTTACTCTGGAATACACCACCACAACTCGATTTTGATATCTATCAGTCTCTACAAGAAATTTATCAAACTCATGCACCAGCAATAGAATATCGCTCGATTACTAGTCATCAGCACAATCTCAACCAAATTGCAGAAACAGTAATTGATTCTGGTTATTATCACGATCTACAATCCGATTGGCTAATTCGTGAAGTTACCTATAGTCTTGACGATTACATAACTATGCTTAGTACTCTGTCACCTTATATCATGCTAGAAGCTCGGAATAGAGAATTGCTATTTGCTGGCATTAGAGAATTATTGCAGCAAAAGTGCGGCGAATCTTTACAGCTTTCTAATCTAATAGCATGGCATATAGCTAGAAAAATGTAGAGTTTGTTATTCTTTAATTATTGTTCGTCTACCATACAAAGACGCGATTGCTCTATACTAGCGATCGCTTTTTTAGGGAACAAATACCGCAATTGCCTTGGGAATCACGCGAAAAGTAGCTGGAGTAGCAGTAGTCAATTCCCCATCAGTATTAATTGTTTGAGGGTGACGAGTGTATACTTCTATTTTTTTGCCTCGATACGTTCTGACCCCAGAAAGCCCTTGATTTTCCCCGCCACGTAACTTAAAAATTATCGGTAAGATTTGCCACCAATGCTTAATCTCTAAACTGTATAAATTTAAAAGTTCATCGTCGATTGCCGCATCTTCAGCAATAGACATACCTCCACCATAATAGCGTCCATTACCAATGGCAATTTGAAGAGTTTTAATCTTGAAAGAGCGATCGTCGTAGCGAACTTCTGCTCTAAAAGGACGAACTTTAATAATTACTTTAAAAGCAGTAAAAAGATAAGCAAAGATACCCCAACGACGTTTGGCACCTTTAGAAAGGTTTTGAGTAATTTTGACACTCAAACCCAAACTCGCCACATTGAAAAAATATTTATCGTTTACGCAACCCAAATCGATGTATTGAAGTTTGCCATCGGCAATTATTTTGACAGCTTCGGCGATCGATTCGGGAATTTTTAAAGTGCGAGCGAGATCGTTAGCTGTTCCCAAAGGGATTATTCCCAAAGGCAGTTCAGTCTTTACCAAACTTGCAGCTACGGCATTGAGAGTACCATCTCCACCACCAATAATTACTATGTCTAGCTGGTGTTGTTGTCGAACGATTAATTTAGCTAATTCATCTGGTTTGAGATCGGGTTCGACAACTAATTCAAAATTTGAATTTTCCAAAGCGGCAACAGCTTCTTTCAAACTATTTTTACCGTTGCGGGCATGAGAATTAATTGATAATAATGCCCGTTTGCTCATTTTTGTATTGATTTAAAATAGAATTACTTAAATTTTAGCTTTTTTGCTCGATATCTTTTCAGAATAGTAGGGAAGAAAACTAAGCAATATAAGCAATAATAGTTCCGCCAAAGGTCATGTTAGTTGTAAAGAAATACGATTGATATTAACTGTAAGCCAAAATATTCAACCAAACCAACATAGATTCAAGATTTTAATGGCGATTGCTTTCATACCAAAGCTCGGCAATAGCGCGATCGCAACTTGTCATTATTTTTAAACACCGTTTTTACATGTAACCCTTTGTTCCAAACCAAAACCGTACTTCAATCTTCGTATAAATACAATAAGTATTAGATAAACTTCATAGTTATACTCAGCAAAAAAAAACG